>JAJRTM010000827.1 GCA_024278285.1 Planctomycetota bacterium | reverse complement strand
CCGGGCCGAGTTGCTCCCCAAGCATGGAGGAATACGGAACGACAAACTTTCTGAAATGATCGACGTCCACCATGCAGGATGCACATTCTCCAATGTGAACCCCGGTGATTGGTAGCCTCGCCAACTCAGAATAATGGGTGATCAGCAGAGACGATACCTCACAAACCCACTTGAGCAAAAGGTGACAACGTTCCGGCTCAACCATCATGTTGATAAAAATTCGTCCCCCAGAAACTTCAGTCCGGAAGTCATCGCCCCATGAACTGCCGCCCGTCCTGATCTGTCCTAGAAAAATGGAGGGATTGGAGAGAGGTTCTCTTTCGGATCGTCCAGATAACTTTCAATTTGTTGATCGAACAACGCAATCAGCTCATGTGAAAGCAGTGTTTGGGGATCGGGCAATTGCTCAGGTTCGATTCCCTGAAGACATTTTTCAGAAATGTCTGCGTCTGCATCATCGGTTGGAATCAACTCAGCCCCCAGGAGCATCCCAACGATCATATTGGGCTGAATGCCTCCCACAATAATTTGATTCGATTCGTAAAACTCTTTGCGGCCCAGGTTGCTTTCTGTAAAAAAAAGGCCGAGGTCATTTTGGAAATATTGAAGATGTTCATTGCATGCCCGGTCGATTCGATGCCGATGCTGTGGATCAAAATAATAATCGTGATCGAACCGAACGCCAAGTTCCTTTGCCATCCAACCTTTGGAAACGGACCCCTCAATTTGAACCTTCATTTTGCTCTCTTTTTGCAAGGCCTGCGGAAATTCAAACTTTTTTCTCGACCGCAAAATGAGGGGCTCGGGTTTTCCATTTCCCTTTGGTGAAGTCGGGGAATTCAATCGGCACGGATCCTTTGGAAATCGATTCTCCGGAAAGTCCAACGATGACGGACATTGTCACAGAATCATAAATATCGAGTGGTAAAGTATTTTTGTGCGAGACGGCTTCGAAAAATTGCTTGAGTTGAATCCCATCAACACCGCCGTGAGTCCCCAATCCGCCCTCTTTCCACCAGGAATGCAAATATTTTTCTTCGTACGGTTTGAACGGCTCCCATTGATGAAATTTGGGAGATTGATCAACCAGATACACTCCATCGCGTTGTTCGTTATAAACGCCGTGCGTTCCCTGAAGCAACCAGCGGTTGTCATACGGACGAGGCATCTGCATATCGTAATTGACGATGACCGTTTTTCCTTGAGCGGTCTTGATTGTCGATGTTACGATATCTCCCTGGGCATAAGTCCGTTTCGTTCCGGGGTGATCTGGCCCAAAACGTCTGAGGAAATGATCGTTGATACTTCGGGAAGCCGTCGCAGTGGAACTGATCGAAACAAACCGGTCGCCGCAATTGATATCTAACCAACTCAGCACCGGGCCGACACTATGCGTGGGATATTGATCGCGGTTGTATTTGATCAAATATTCTGCGGGCCAAAGGTCTTTTCCTGTTTTTTTATCGAAGAACCAGTGATCGATGCAATCGTGGCTGTGAGCACAATGCACGTGCATGATTTCTCCGAACAAACCAGCACGAACCATGTTCAAAACCGCCAGATTATCTTTGCGATACGACCAGTTTTCCAACATCATAAAGGGAACCCCGGTTTTTTCCGTCGTGTTAATTAACTCCCAGCACCCTTCCACCGACAGAGCACAAGGGACTTCCACTGCTGCGGTTGTTCCCTGCTGCATCGATTCAACAGTCATCGGAACATGCCATCGCCAGGGGGTGGCAATTATCACTGCATCCAGATCGTCCCGTTTGAGCATCTCCCGGTAAGCATAATCTCCCTCGGTGTAAAGCTGCGGTCTCGGCTGTCCATTTTTCACAACAATCGCCGCTGCACGTTCAGCATGAGCCTTTTGATTATCGCAAATGGCAGGCACTTTGATGCTCGCTGCTGCAAAAGCGGTATTCAACAAAGCAGTCCCTCGGCCTCCCACACCGATAAACCCGATACGCAGAGCCTTCCGATCCTGCAGCTTTTCCGCTTTCACCTGCTGATGAACAGAATCGGTGATTGCCAGAGAAAGACCTGCTCCAGCACTATTCTTGAGAAAATCACGGCGGTCCATATTGTATCTCCTGAACGATTTGCTGGCAGACTCAGTATTGAAGTCTGCAAAAGTGGGTAAAAGGAGGACGCAGGTTTTGATTGACCGCCAGAGCATGGCAGGACTGACATTCGCACAAAAGCCTGTGATATACTGTGCACATTCTACCATGAATAATCACCAAATCATAGCGGTTTAATAAACTAAACCATGACGATTTAGTATTTGTGCAGGGCTGATCTCATTCATCAATGAGTCTCACTCAATATAAAAAGCAGAGCGAACAGTTCACTGTATATTCTACTTTTTTCGACCGAAAGACATCAGCCAGGTAGGGTCTGCTGTGCAGACCAATTGCGACTTGCAACTTCAAGATATAAATTGCTATTATAGCACCGGGTACCTCAGTCAATCCGTTCAGGATTGCCTGAGTGCCGTCAGGCACCCGAGGCATTGAGTGAAAAGTTTGAGAATCAATAAAAGCATGGCTCGATAACAAATTTCTCGGGTTGCTCCGCAACACAGACAACCCTAAACGGGATTGCCTGTGCTACCCCGGTGTCAAACTTACGTTTTACTTACGCTACTTCTTAACTAAATCCGCCCTGGTTCGCGGGTTCCTTTTCCCTTTTGTTTTGTTGAGGAATCTCCCAGTTCGTTGCGTGCTTGCTTGGCGAGTTTGTTCAACTTGACGACAATCTCGGGATGCTCTGCGATTACGTTTGTGGTTTCGCCGCAATCGGTTTTTAGATTGTACAATTCAAGCGATTTTACTTTTTGCTGTGTGTAGCCGGCTGGCTTGCCATCTTTTCCCGGTTCGCCTGTTAGACTGCGATATGGGTGCGGGAAGTGCATTTTCCAGTCGCCGCTGCGAATTGCCTGTAATTGTTTGCCGTAGTAATAGTAGTAAACTTCGTGAGGCGTTTTTGCATTTTTCTCGCCGAAGATTAACGGGCGGATATCTTTGCCATCAATGGTATGCTTCGGCAGTTCTGCTCCTGTGATCGCTGCAATGGTCGGGAAAATATCAATCGTTGCAGCCAGTTCGTCACAAGTTGTTCCTGCAGGGATCTTGCCGGGCCAGCGCATCACACAAGGCTCGCGCACTCCCCCTTCCCAGGTTGTGCCTTTTCCTTCACGAAACGGACCGGCTGAACCAGCATGATTTCCATACGAAAGCCAGGGGCCGTTATCGGATGTGAAAATGACAAGCGTGTTATCATCCAGCCCATTCTTCTTAATCGCCTCCAGAACCTGTCCGACAGACCAGTCGATTTCTTCAATGACATCCCCGAACAAGCCGCGTTTGGCGTCTCCTTTGAATTTACTTGAAACATATAACGGAACGTGAGGCATCGAATGAGCCAGATAAAGCAGGAACGGTTTCTGTTTATTGCGATTGATAAATTCAACCGCATGTTCGGTGTACCACGTTGTTAAATGCGTTTGGTCCTCTGGCGTGACGGCAGGGATTGCAGCATCGTTTCCAGAAATAAGCGGGAGATCGGGAAAGCCGCGTTTCTTTTTCAATTCCGGTGTCGCGTTGATGTAAGCTGGATGATAAGGCCACATGTCGTTGGAATAAGGCAGTCCAAAATAATCATCGAAGCCATGTTGCAGCGGAAGGAATTTCTGATAATGTCCCAGATGCCATTTCCCGTAGATCGCTGTTGCGTATCCCTTCTGCTTGACTAATTCTGCAATCGTCATTTCATTCTTGTTGATGCCATGCTTGGAACGATGAGACAGCGCCCCCAAAATTCCGATGCGAGTGTTGTAGCATCCGGTCAACAACGAAGCTCGCGAGGCACTGCAAACCGCCTGCGAAACATAAAACGAAGTAAACCGGCGACCTTCTTTCGCCATTTTATCGATATGCGGCGTCTTGTATCCTTCCGCACCAAAGCAGCCAACATCGGCGTAACCTAAATCATCCGTAAAAATAATGACAACATTCGGCTGCGTAACCCCGCGATCCTCAGCGGCAAAAATGTCCGAGGGGACCAGAGAGCTGAAAACAACAAGCGACAAAAACAAGATTCGATTCATGATGGCTTTCCCAATTTCAATTCCGACAGAGTGATCAAGGCCCAGCACGACTGGTTCATTCTGATAGCCGTAACCAAACTGATTTTTTTCTATCATTTGCGAGCCGTTCGCAAACTTTTACCGTTAGTAATACAGATTATTATTCAGCAGCAGGGTTCTTCGTAATTTCCGGATGGCCCAGAGACGAAGCCTCTGGGTGGCCTGGTAAATTTCTTAAGTTGTTGCCAGTTGCACTGTTGTGCCTTGGTTCTTGATTTCACGGTGTGTGCCACGGCTCTGTGAGCCGTGCAAACTGAAACCAAGCTTGATTTTAACAAGATATTCTCACTCCAACGCAACACGGCTCACAGAGCCGTGGCACACGAAACCGTTATTTCTCGCAACAGTTTCTCAACACGAAAACCCCCTGACGTCCCCATTTTTATTTGACGAAAAAGCTTGACTCAAACAAAACAACCTGGCCCCTGTAAGATACCTAAGGGAGACTTTCGCCGCTTACTTGTGAGAAGCACCTTTAATCTGGAAATCGTCGTAGAGCATTTCGCGTTGCCCGGTGGTCAGATTGACTTGGTCTTTGGTGGAATGTGCGAGTCCTTCTGATTGAAAACGTCCGATGAATTTTCCATCAATAAATGTTTCCATTGCATCACCTTGAATGCGAATGACTAATTGATGCCAGCTTGCTTGATCAAGATCAAGTTTATGTCGGGAAGATTTTGTTTTCAGCAATTGGACGATTGAATCGTCCAGTTTCTTTTTTGCTTTCCTTGTCTCGCGAATATCTTTTCGAAAGATGCCTGTTTTCCCATCGTACATCGTCAGGAATTTTGGCGTGACCGCGACGTGGCAAATATGCCCTGCGTGTGATGATTTGCAGGTTCGGTCCCGGTACATGACTTGGAAGTTTTTCGAGCCTGCAAATTTGAAGCGAACCGATACTTCCAGATCAGCCTGCGGTTCGATGCGAATGGTATTCACCGAAGGGTGACCTGCATCTTCAGGGGTAATGCCGACCATGACGCCATCACGAATAATCGAAGCACTTTTATACATGCCCCAGCGTTTGCTTAATTTGCCTGCTGAAAAATCATCTTCAAAGATAACCTGTTTGAAATGATCGGGTGAAATGGAAGCCGTTTCAGGCTCCGCCGCGTTTGCTGTCATTAACATCAGGGGGATCAGTAAAGCAGCGAGAGACGTAATCTGTTTCATAATTTTGATCCTTTATAAAGACAATTGTTATTCACTCAGTTATTATACAGGCTGATTCATAAATGGCGAGTCTGCCACTGTAGCGTTCAATAAGTATCGCTCGAACAATAACTGTCGTATCCTTGATGTTCCATTTTCTTGGCTGAAGGCCATAATCATCATAGCCTGGGGCAACGCCCCAGGTGAAATTATTTGATTCCTCTTTTTGGCTGAAAGCCATATTCAATGCTTTTGTTTATGGCTTTCAGCCAAAAGGTTAACGGCTCATTTCTTCCTGGGGCGTTGCCCCAGGCTATGGTGAAAGAGGCCTTTGGCCAAAAAACAAATGAAACCATATAGTAATTGT
The DNA here is from genome assembly GCA_024278285.1 of Planctomycetota bacterium. GTDB lineage: Bacteria > Planctomycetota > Planctomycetia > Planctomycetales > Planctomycetaceae > Rubinisphaera. Next base: position 248 of record JAJRTM010000827.1, on the reverse strand, counting down.
TCGAGCGATACTAACTGTAACTGTAACTGTAACCAACTGTTGAAATCATTATGACTAGCACCATTCAAAGCGTCTCTGTTTTTCTTAATCAATTTGCACCACTTACCACGGCTGAAAGTTGGGACAATGTTGGCTTGCTACTGGGAGATTCTGCGCAAGAAATTGATACCATACTGACCTGTCTCACATTAACGCCGGATGTTGCAACCGATGCGATTGAGCGAAACGTCGGTTTGATTGTCACGCAT
>JAJRTM010000826.1 GCA_024278285.1 Planctomycetota bacterium | reverse complement strand
TTCCGACAATTTGTCCCCAGCCACCCATCGCTGAATAGTTACCCTTGATTTTAACAAGATATTCTCACTCCAACGCAACACGGCTCACAGAGCCGTGGCACACTAAACCGTTATTTCTCGCAACAGTTCCCCAATACGAAAGCACCCTAACCTCCCCATTCTCCGAGTTATTTACCAGCCCAGGTTAACACCCTCGGCTCGCCTGAAAATAATGGTCCTCTCTTTTTGTACCGTTTCATTTTTTTTCTCTTAGGAAACCACATTCTCGGCTTCTTGTTGCGGGGCAACTCAGACGCGGTGCGTCTGAGCCATCCAGGCAGTTTGAAATTTGCTTCAGTGATTCAACACCGGATCGTTTCCTGTAAAGTCGACAGTTATTTTTTGCCCGATGTAAAACGAAACAGGCCAGCGTGGTTGCTCGACATTGTGAATGAGACATGTTCTACTGAAGCAAGATTATTTCCTGTTTGCGTCCATAACGAGTCAATAACAAATTCGGAGTTTTCATGTTCTCTTTTTTGAAAAATATTTCTTGTCTCGTTTTGGGATCGTCTGCTTTATTCTGTTGTGCGTCTGTTGGTCGTTGTGGGCAGCGGCCTAATATTGTTGTCATTCTTTGTGATGACATGGGCTTTTCAGATATCGGTTGTTATGGCGGTGAAGCGGAGACGCCGAATCTTGATCGGTTGGCAGCGGGCGGATTGCGGTTTACGCAGTTCTACAATACGGGGCGGTGCTGTCCAACACGTGCCAGTTTATTGACGGGGCTTTATCCGCATCAGGCAGGTGTGGGGCACATGATGGAAGACCGGGGGTTCGAAGGTTATCGCGGTGAGTTGAATCAGCATTCGCAGACGATTGCAGAAGTGTTGCGAACGGCTGGCTATGCCACATTTATGACGGGCAAATGGCACGTCACCCAGGCGACCAGTCCGGATGGTCCGAAAAAGAACTGGCCATTGCAGCGCGGCTTTGATCGATATTATGGCACGCTCCACGGGGCGGGAAGTTTTTTCGATCCGAATTCTCTCACGCGGAATAATACGCCGATCTCGCCGTTCGCCGATTCGCAGTATCAGCCAAAGCAATATTATTATACGGATGCGATCAGCGATCACGCGGCGAAGTTCATCACAGAACATCATGCCTCGAAACGGAATCAGGATCCTTTCTTTCTGTATGTTGCTTACACGGCTGCACATTGGCCGATGCACGCGTTGGAAAAAGATATCAAAAAATATCGTGGTCGTTTTGATGCCGGGTATAAAACGCTGCGAAAGGAACGGCTCAAACGTTTGATCAAACTAGGGCTGATCGATTCAGCATGGGAACTGACGCCACAAGCCGGTAATTGGAAGAACGTGAAACATCGTGAATGGGAACTGCGTTGCATGGAAGTTTACGCGGCGATGATTGATAACATGGATCAGGGAATCGGACGGATTATCGATTCTCTCAAACAAAGCGACGAACTGGATAATACGCTGATTCTATTCATGCAGGATAACGGCGGGTGCGCAGAAGCGTTGGGCCGCAAGTCACGAGGCAAACTCAAAAAAAGACCACAGCAGGCGACTTTCAAACCGATGCTCGCGACAACGTTACAGCGGGATATGATCCCCAAACAAACGCGGAATGGTTTTCCGGTTGTGATGGGACCGGGGATTATGCCCGGTACTGCTGATACTTTTATCGCTTACGGCAAGGCCTGGGCGAATGTTTCGAATACGCCGTTTCGTGAATACCAACATTGGGTTCACGAAGGGGGTATCTCGACGCCGTGGATTGCTCACTGGCCCGCATTCATGCCACGAAAAGGAGAACTCGAACAACAGCCGAGCCATCTGATTGATATCATGGCTAGTTGTGTCGATTTCGCTGGAGCAAAATATCCAAGTAAAGTTTCAGGGAAGAAAGTCCCTGCGCTGGAAGGTGTCAGTTTACGGCTTGCGTTTCAGGATCAACCGTTAAAGCGGGAAGCGATTTTCTGGGAGCATGAAGGAAACCGGGCGGTACGGGTCGGGAACTGGAAACTGGTTTCAAAATATAAGCAGCCATGGGAATTGTATCAGATGAAAACCGACCGCACGGAAATGCACAATTTGATCGACGAGAAACCAGAACTCGCAAAAGAACTGGCAGACCGCTGGGACCGTTGGGCTAAGCGAGCCCATGTTTATCCGTTGCGTCCACGACGAAAGAAAAAGTAAGCATTACCTAACCCGGCGTTGCCGAAACCAAACAGGAAAGTAGGCGTTAGGAAAAAGTAGGATGGCGTGCTTGCACCCATCAAATGTGGTTTCCAGTTCATTGGTCTGATGCCGGTGAATCAATGACAGAATAATAACAGATTACCTCTCCAATTTTCATTGAACACAACTCGGCACGCGAAGATGGGTGCAAGCACACCATCCTACTGTTACGTGCTTTATATTTTTGAGAATTTGCGCAAGCGTCGTAAACTTTTGACGTTAGTAGCATAAATCAGCCCTCTTTTTTGCATTGCCTCAGTGTTCTCCGTGCCTTGTATGTTAATTGTAAGATGTTAAATGTTTAATTGGTAGGTGTTCTGTTTGTCCTGCCGAAGCGCAGCGGAGGCAGGACAAACAGAACACCCGGCGGTAGATCGATTGTGTCTG
>JAJRTM010000825.1 GCA_024278285.1 Planctomycetota bacterium | reverse complement strand
TTGTTAGCAATTTCGGGGGGAAACGCGGCTACTTTTTGAATCACGCCATCGATTCGCCAGCGCATTTCGGTGCCGGTTTCGGTTGCGCGAAGATGAATATCCGACGACCCCGCTTCCCGCGCACAATTCAAAATATGATCGACCAACCGGGGAACCTGCTCAGCCGTTAAAGCCGAAAGCTGTCCCACTTTTCCTTCAAACCATCCCGGAAGATCAATATTCATACTGCTCATGGTCTATCGTGGCCTGTTATAAAAATCTGGCAAACGGGGCGCGTTAACTCCCTGGTTACTCTGTTCTATTATTCTCGATTATCAAAAGTGTAGGGTCCGCTATTGCGGACCATTGCATGAAACAGGGGCATCGAATTCCCAGCGTGGTCCGCAGTAGCGAACCCTACTCGCCTCACAACGATGCCATACTCGATGTGGAAGCGAGCGGTCGTAATATCCCGCGCACCTGCGCATGATATTTCATCATTGCTTCAACATGTGCCCAACTGCCGACTCCCTCGCCGGAGAGTTCCAACTGGCAAAGCTTCAGCGGAGTCGGCTCCAACGTAAGCCCCGAAGCAATTTGCTGCGAAGCTCTGCTGACCGTCTGCATGCTTACCTCGGTGATGAAGAAGAGCAGCAGGCAGGAGGCAACCGCACCAAAAATTTGCTGGCGAGCCTGCCTGCGGTGTTTGTCGCGATGAGCCTCGCGCATAATCTGTAGCTTCAGCCCCTCGGTAGCAAATGGTTGCGGGGCAGAATCTGCAATTATTTTTTCGAGTTCTTCTGGTGAGTAATCGATATTCATTAGTTTCTCTATTTCTTTAGATCGTTTTCAGCCGGGGCACAAACGCGATACCCCGGCGACTTCACTGTTTCTGATTCTTCACGGTGCATTTTGAGTAACGCTGCCAGTTTTTCCATCGCGTATCGATACCGACTGGCGATTGTATGTAACGGCTCTTCGGTCACTTCTGCGATTTCTCGAAAGCTCATCCCTTCCCAAATTTTGAGTGTCACCACTTCTGCCTGTGCAATGGGAAGCTCCTGGATCGCTCGATGAACAGACTCGCTACGTTCCCAGCCATCAAGCGACACTTCAATCGGATCGGGAAGCAGTGGAATTGCTTCAAGCAGTCCCACTCTTTTTTTTCGATAAAGTTGATCATACGCCTCATTGCGAACAAGCCGCAGCAGGTACGACCACGGACGAGTTGCCGAGGAAAGCTGCTTCGGCTTACGTGCCAGCCGCAATAAGCTCGACTGCAAAACATCTTCCGCCTCTTCACGGGTTCTGGTAATGGTCGATGAATACCGCAGTAACCTCGCCGCCACCAGATCGTACATCGGACCGAGCGCACAAACTCCCTTACTGGCCAGCTCTCTGGCCCGAATTCGCAATAAATCATCAAATTCCAAAGGAGACATCGAACTCCCAGCACGGCTGGTTCATTTTGATAGCCGTAATCAAAATGAATTGTTAATAATTTGCGTTAGCCGCAAAGAAATTGATCATTGAGTAGTATAAAATGAACTCTCCAGTGCAGAACGCATTCGAAAGGAACTGTATACAGTATCTACCTTTACAGCCAGCTATTACAAGTGAATCTCTATTAATTCAAAAATTCATTATTGAACGGAGGGTAGACATTCCTGTTTGCCTTAAACAAAGCATACTCAAACGAGACAGACAGGAATGTCTGTGCTCCTTTTGAATTATTAGAGATACCTCAAGTGACTGTTCGTTTGCGGAAAATTGTTTACACTTTTTCGTATCATTTAATTATTTCTCAATAAAACACGTTACGACTGCAATAAATCCCGCATGACTGAATCAACAAATATATCCAATCCCGACCAAAACCAGACCGAAACGAAGCCTTTGGCGGGCCTGCGCCGAAATATTACCTGGCGAGTGATGCAGTTTCTATTGCAGCCTTTTTTCGTCATCTGGTTCCGCTACCGAGCGACCGGCATCGAAAATCTTCCGCCTGAAAGTGGTGCTTTACTGCTCATTAACCACCAAAGTTATCTCGATCCGGTTCTTGTTGGGATCGGTTTAAGACGTCCCGTCAGTTATCTGGCACGTGATTCTCTTTTTCGTGTTCCGGTTCTCGGGGCATTACTACGAAATACTTACGTGATGTCGATCAACCGAAACGCAGGCGGCACTGAAAGCTTGCGTCTTTCTATCAATCGGATTAAAGAAGGTTATCTGGTCGGAATTTTCCCGGAAGGAACTCGTACAACCGATGGCGAGTTAGGCGAACTGAAACCGGGATTCATCGCGATTGTTCGCCGTAGTAAATCGCCTGTGATACCGGTAGGAATATGCGGCGCAGATCGCGCGATGCCGAAGGGATCTTTGTTCGTCTTTCCGAAAAAAATCCGAGTCCATTACGGGAAACCGCTCGATCCCGATAAAATTAAAGAGTTAACAAAACGGGGTCACGAAGACGAATTTGTCGAATATGTAATAACCGAACTGAAACAGGCGATGCAACAAGCCAGTCGCCATAAGATAGGTTAGGATATTTTGATGAATCGTAGGTTAGGCTTTCCAGCCTGACATCATTACGCACAAACTTTTCGAGTAATTTTTTAAGTTCGTTGGTCAATCGAAGACCGGGTAGCTCAGACAACCCTGAACGGGATTGTCTGAGCTACCCGGTCCAATAGAAAAATTCGCGTCAATTGGCGTTCATTCGCGGTTCAACTCCTTCAAACCATGCAGACCTGTTTACGCAGTCGCCTTTGGCTTGCCGTTAAACGAAAAAAAAAGACAACTACCCTGCCTGACAAAAATTGCACTGATTATTTCTCAATTGCACAAAACTCACTGCTGAATCAGGGAGTGATTGCCTTGGGAACCACATTCGTCAGGCTGGAAAGCCTAACCTACGATTATCCAACAACTTTTTTTCTCTCATCTGCAATAAGCAATTACCAGTCATCCATGAATAAATCTCTTCGCGAACTGGTTTCCCTTGAACCGGGCTTGGTTTACTTCGATCACGCTTCGGTTGCCCCGCTCACAATTGCTGCGCGTGAGGCAATGATTCAGTGGACCGACGATGTCAGTCGGTTTGGGGCAACTCATTGGAATCGCTGGCGAACGTCGGTCGAAAAAACACGCAGGCTTGCCGCCCGGTTGATCAATGCGGAGCGTGAAGAAATCTCGCTCGTTCACAGTACAACTGAAGGAATAAATCTGGTTGCAGAAGGTTTCCCCTGGAAAGAAGGAGACAACGTTGTCATCCCCGCAGGAGAATTTCCTTCGAATCTTTATCCCTGGATGATGTTGGAATCTCGTGGCGTTGAAATCCGAAAAGTGCAGATGCCCGAAAACAGGGTTGATCTGGATCGTATTAACAATGCCTGCGATGCAAAAACTCGTATCGTCACCTGTAGCTGGGTTGGCTATTCGCACGGGTTTCGTGTTGATCTGGATCAACTGGTAGAACTCGTCCACAATAAAGGTGCGCTACTCTGTGTTGATGCGATTCAAGGCCTGGGTGTTTTTCCGTTGGATGTTAAACAGACGCCCATCGATTTCCTTGCTGCGGACGGTCACAAATGGATGCTTGGTCCGGAAGGAGCCGGGCTGTTTTATCTTCGCCGAGAGCATCTTGATCTTCTCAAGCCGCTAGGCGTTGGCTGGAACAGCGTTGCAACCGCGGGCGAATTTCAGAATGATTGCCTTGATCTTCGCAGCACCGCAGCCAGGTACGAAGGAGGCACCTTCAACATGGTCGGGCTGGCAGGGTTTGGTGCGAGTTTGCAAACGCTTCTC
>JAJRTM010000824.1 GCA_024278285.1 Planctomycetota bacterium | reverse complement strand
TCCTTTTGCCCAACAGGCAGCATCACTTGATTTCCCACAATTAACCCGCGTCCACAGGGAATCTGTTTTGGTCTTCCCTGATGAGAATCAAAACTGGCGAATGGAACGACCCAGGTTTCTTCTCCCGTGTTGATATCGTAACCGGTTAAGTCCTCTTTATTGACAACAATCAAATCGGTTTTGTACGAACCAAGCGGGTATAACCCTTGCTGCAATCCCGTGTTTCGCCAGCGCTGTTTCCCATCGCTAAGCCGATAGCCAATCAACGTTGCTTCTTCCAGCGGTGCATAAATTACGGTTTGCCCCGCAATAATCGGCGGCGTGGCAAACCAGCGTTCTTTGAGTGTGCCGACACTGCTCATCACAAACCCGCCTCCTCGTTGTTGAAACTGCCGAGATTGTGGTGTCGTCTTTTTGGGCGTGTATCGAGAAACCCAAAGGATATCGTGAGACTGCCGATCAATCCCGACAAGCAAGCCGACATTGGTCGGGCAGACCAAAACGCCTTCAGCAAACGCGGGCTGCGCAGCCCACCAGCGGCGTCCCAAGTCTCGTTCGATTGGGGCATCTGTATAAGCCAGCAATTGGGACCACAAAACTTTTCCCGTCGCCGATTCCAGGCAGTAAACATGAAGTGCATTTTCTTTTTCGCCGACAACAAACAACTCGCCATTATCGGTCAACGCCGGTCCAAAAAAGAACGTTCCTGCCAAAGGGGGATCAATCGGCTCGTTCATTTCTGTTCCGCCCAGATGCCAAACTTGTTTCCCCGTCTCTAAATCGTAAGCGGTTAATCGATTCGATTTCCAGTCCCGCCGATAGACATCGCTACTGGCTATATTCAAACTGTTGTAATAATGCCCCGGAAACATACGAGAAAGAATCGCATTACGTTCGATCACAAAAACACGCTGACCATCACTACTCAGCGTCCCATGTACCCCATTTCGAAACAGCAAGCTTGTTAAAGGATGTTGATTCGCATTGAACGAGGAAGAAGAACCATTTAGCCAGCCGAGCCCTACAACACCACGGACTAAGCGAACTTGCATATTGTTGCCAAGCTTCATTTCGTGATTACGATTGGACGAAGTTCCCGCCAATAGCATCGCAGGTGAATATTTTTCACGCGATTCCCAAATAAGTTCCCCGGTTTCAATATCAATCGCTTTAAGCCCTTCCAGCGTTCGCATCACAACACGTTTGCCAATGGTGACAGGCTGCATCATCGGGATGGCGGGAGTTTGATCAATCTTCAAATCTTCAAGTAGTTGATCAATCTGTTGACGGATTTGAGGATGCTCCGTCATCCCCTGTTGCCAGTCACTCATCAACAAAGGGGGCGTCCCCTTCGGCATCCCATTTCGCCGAGCACTTCCGCCAGGAAAAAGCCAGTCTGCCAGCGGCGGATTAAACACTCGAAGATATTGGCTCCACTGTTCATGAACTTCCTCCAGCGAATCACCTGGCAAGCGTCTTATTAATTCCTGACGTTCTTTATCAGTGAAAGAACCAGGGGCACTCAGTTCGCGATCATTCAATGCCGCCTGACGATAAACTTCGCCCACCTTCAATTTCCAGAGAGGATCTGTGACGAACCGAGCCGTTGTGTCTTCCAATCGAACATACCAATTTGCTGCAACAGCAAACTCTCCCTGGTCAACATGATAAGCTGCAATTCGATTAGCCGCTGCGTACCCTGCCTGCGTGTGAAAATAGCGTTCTGCAATCTTGCGAAGTTTAGAGAAATCAGAATTCCGGTAAGCCTCGTCAAGCATTTTCTGAGCGAGCGGTCCGTATGTTTTTTTGTAAAACTGTTTCGCCTGATCGGGAAGATCGAAGATTCGGCGATGAGTCATCCAACGGACTGAACGATACTTTCCATCATTCCCCTGGATCACCGATTCCGCCGATTGATCCAGAAGACTTTGCAATATTTCTACTGCCTCGGGATACTGACCATGTTCAATGCGGGTCTGTGCAGAATTCAACAGCGACTGATGCTCCCGAACCGAAGGGGCACGTTGATCGATGGCATCTTTCTTATAACTGTTCTTTTTCGATTCTGCATCTTGTGGAAGAGCATTTTTTTGATGTCCACGGGGCATCCCGCGTTTTCGGCCCAGAAACTTATTGATGATATTGTTGATTGGGTTTTCAACTTTCTTCTTTTCTTTCTGGGCATTCTGCGCAACAGCAGTTGCAGGGGCCAGAAAAAAAGAACCGCCTGCCGTTGCGGCTAAAAGCAAAAAGAAAGTGATTGTTTTTTTCATATTACTAACGGCTAATTTCTTTGAGTTTCCAGTAAAGGGAACCTCTATTGATTCCAAAATTACCCCTTGAACACTGGGTAGACATTCTTGTCTGCCTATCATACTGCATACCCTTACGAACAGACGCCGAATGTCTGTGCTCCTTTTTAATCAATAGAGATCCTCTGGTGAAAATCTTTCTATAAAACATTCTCACGTATACCATACCTGCAATCAACCTTGGAAAACAATAACAACCTGATTTCAGGCGAAAGTTCCATTCGCTGGTTTGCTGAAAACCCGTAGGTTAGGTTGAGAACCCGTTAATGACTATCGCAGAGAAAATGCAACCCGTAATCATTGCGAAGCATTT
>JAJRTM010000823.1 GCA_024278285.1 Planctomycetota bacterium | reverse complement strand
TTCATTTCGCTGGCAAAAGACGCGATGCAGGATGCGGCTGACATTCTGGATCGTCCAAGCACCGGACCGGCTGCCATCGCAGCAGAAACCGAAGCAATCGAGTTGTTACTGCAATCAAAAAGATGCAATCCAAACGGCGGCGGTGGTGGCGGTTCCTCACCAGGCGGCGGTGGCGGAGGCGACACCGATCAGGCAGCCCTCGCGCTGCACGGTCCCGGCAGCGACCCCAATGCCCACATCGAAAAACGATCTGTCGAACAAGCCAGCGGAACAGCAGCAGAAAAACTCCCCGAAGAATTCCGCGACGGCCTCGACCAGTTCTTCAACGCCTTGGATCAACGGAAATAATTAAACGTAGATCAAGCTGGAAAGCCTGACATAAAAAGTGTGTTAAGTCAGATTACGAAAGAGTAATTCATTGATCCTCAAAGGTTTACATACACTGGTTATCTGCCTTATCTTTGGCGGTATTTGCGACGCTGCAAATGAAGAGTCTCCTTTTGTCTTCAAGGATGCGCTTCCCGTTGAAGTAACATCACTTATCAATACGAACCGCCCTTCTTTTACTCAAAAGAAAGAGGTTTCAGCAAAATTGCAAGAGGAAATATTCAAAGAGGTATTTTCTCCCAACAGAACATTGAAAAGTGGAGCTGTTTCCATTTCACAAAGAATGTATGTTGATGGAAAAATGAGAAAAAGTCGCCAGCCGCTTATCAGATCGAAAATCATCTTTGATAAACACTCTACGACTCCATTTTGGGTGCACAGTATCGATGCCCATCAGTCGCAGTCGGTTTTTATTAGAAACGACAAAGAATGCCTGTACTGGGAAAAGATCGTCGGGAGTCGTCCCAATAGTTGGAAGATTCATCGTAAAAATCTGAATTGGCACCCAGAGACGAAATACTGCGAGGAATTCCCGCTGTTCACCATCATATATTCTTCTCACCAGTTCATGCACGCAGAGCGGCTTGCCAGTTTCACAAAATCGATGTTTTTATCACGCAAATTTACCAATAGCGAAAAGGTTGATGATTCATATCTATTTCATTTTGTTGAATCGAATAAAATAACAAACTCAAATCATGACAGATTTCAAATTGTATTGAAGACATCTGCGGAAAAACCTTATCATTTTGAGAAATTCGTCATCTGGCATCATCTCACTGAGGTTGATAAATGGGTTGTTAAAATGGCATGGCAAACGACAACAAAAGAAAATAATGGTGCAATTGTCCCCACGCATTATGTATCCTATTCATTGAGGTCAAATAACGAGCATGATGCAAAAGTGATAAAATTCAAATGGAGTGATGTAAACAGCAAGATAGCTCCAACATTTTTCTCCTCTGATTTATTTGAGACAAACAATAAGCTGCTGGAAATCGATTTCGACGAATATTTTAATAAGATGTAGAGGTAGGGTGCGTTGTAACGCACCAGTTGGAATCTTACCTTCTTGTATGTGCGTCACGACGCACCCTACGGGCTATCAATAATTACATAATAAGAAATCTGTTATGATCAGAGAAAATATTTTTGGTAGCTTGATCCTGCTATTTGCGATTGTTTTCACGCCTTTGTATTCGTTGCATGCTCAGGATACCGAGCTTCGTGTTGGGACGGCGGTGCCTCCTGATGTGAATGCGATTTATGATCGTGGATTGCAGTGGCTGGTGAAGAATCAGACGGAAAAAGGGAATTGGTCTGGCGGTCAGCAGGGGCCGGGGGTGACTGGCATGGCGGTGATGGCGTTTCTGGCCAGCGGGGAAGATCCGAATTTTGGGAAATATAGCGGGAACATTCGCAAGGCGGTTCGCAGTATGATTCGCGGTCAAAACGAAAGTACCGGCTACTTCGGCAACAGTATGTATCACCACGGCTTTGCGATGCTGGGGATGTCGGAAGTTTATGGCGTTCTGGATGACGACACGGTTTGGCAAGGAGATTCGAATTCTTCGGGACGACGCACGATTGCAGAATCGCTTGAACTGGCGGTGCGGGCTGCGATTACTTCCCAAAAAAGCAATCAATGGAACGCCTGGCGATACTCGCCCACTTCGACCGATGCAGACACTTCAGTCGCTGGTGCGGTTTTAATGGGGCTGCTGGCTGCCCGCAATGCAGGGGTGAAAATCCCGAACGATTCGATTGATAAAGCGCTCGAATACTTTCGCAAAATGACCAACAAGCGAGGCGGTGTCGGCTATTCAGGAGTCGGCGGCGGTTCCAAGAATTTGCAAGCGATTGCGATGTTGGTTTATGCGATTGGTCGTAGAAAAAATCTGGAAGAATACAAAGCAGTCGCCTCGCAGGTAACGACGGGACTGGAACAGCAGAATCATTACCCGTATTATAACAGGTACTACACCGCACAGGCATTGTTCCAGGGAGATTTCAGTGCGTGGCAGAAATGGAATCTGCGAACAATCAGACTCTTAAAAGAACAACAAAACGACGACGGCAGTTTCAACAGCAACATGGGGGTCGCGTACGGAACGTCGATGTCGATGCTCGCGTTGGCCTTGAATTATCGTTTTTTACCAATATATGAACGATGATAAGAAGCACCACGAAAGATTGAAAAACACGAAAAATATTGTTTAACGGCATGCCGAAGGCGACTGCGTCATTGGGCATTCATTCGTGGTTCGACGCCTTCAAATCATGCAAACCTGTTTACACAGTCGCCTTCGGCTTGCCGTTAAACGAACAGTTCCAATAAAAACTTTCTTCTTTGTGTCTTGGTGGTAATCGTGAATTTGGTAGTGGCTATGCCGCGATGGGATCTCTGTGGCTAAAAAACATCCTGCCACTTTTGCACAGCATTTCATTAATAGTGAATCTATTCTAGTGAGAGTTCGTATGGTTAATAAGTTATTTATTCCGCTATTTGTCATTGGCAGCCTGTTTATCAATTCGAACAGATTACCTGCGGAAGAAAATATTCCAGGGAAAGCCCGGGAAGGGAAACTTTTCTGGAACAACGGCGACAGTCTGGCTGGTTCGATTGTTTCTGCCAATTCTAAACAAATCGTCTGGAAGTCTCCGTTTTTTGTTGAGCCTCTGCAAATTCGTCATGATGTTTTATCAACGATCCGCTATGAAGCAGCCGAGCCGAGCGAGCAGCCTGCAGGGACATTTCGTATTGTCATGCTCAACGGCGATGTCCTTTTTGGACAACTTCAATCTGTTGATGAGAAGTCGCTTGTTATTGAATCGGCTCGCCATGGTCATGTTACCTTGAAGCAGGATAAAGTTCGTACGCTCAGACGCATTAACAGCAAATCATCCGCCTTTCTTGGCCCGCAAGGTCTAGAAGGCTGGAGTAATTACGAAGAAAAGAGTCCAGCCCCGGCAGCAAATAATATTTTCCTGGGCTTTGGTGGTGGGCAAGCTGTACAAAAAAAGACGAATTCAATTCTTCCCCCCTGGCGAGAAATGAGCGATGGTCGCATTTCAACATCGAAAAATGCCGGACTGTTTCATCCGTTCGATTTTCCCGACCGCTGTGAAATTGAAGTCGTGTTGGAATCATCAAAACTTCCCGCTTTTTCGTTGATGTTTGGAAAGAATAAAAACAGTTCACTGCGTCTCGAATCGTGGGAAGATGCGTTGGTGGCCCTTTCTGGTTACGATTTTGTCGAATTGGTAACGATGAAAAAAGAGCAGCGAAAAGTGCATTTGCATTTCTTTCTGGATAAACAGAAAAGAGAGCTGGCGATTTATTCTCATTCGGGAAAAAAACTCGGCCTGGTCAAGGGAACGCCTTCCGGGAAAGGACCGGATGGTTTTGCTCTGCAAAACGAAGGAAACGATCTCACTCTCAATTACCTGCGTGTTGATCTCTGGAATGGAGACTTCCCCCAGCCGTTACGCCCTGGAGAGTCTCGCGTTCAATTGACGGATGGTTCCATTCATTATGGCAAGCTGTTAAAAATAGAGCCGGACGCAAAATCGATTCAATTTGGAACGCCCGATGCGCCAACATCGATTCAGATCGAAAAGATTTCCAGCATCACGCTGAGAGAGGGACAGGAAAACGAAAGTTTCGACAATAAGTTACAAATCACTTGGCGAGATAGCGGGCGGGTTTCTGGAGAACTTCACAAGATTGTTGAATCTCGTGTCGAAGTGCAAACTACTTATTCGACATCCCCCATACACTCCAGTCTGGCAGATGTGCACAAAATTATCCTGGCGAAAACTATTTCTCATAAAACAGTTCCGGTTAAAGAAACCCCAAAAAAGAAGGGGACGATTCCAATGTCTTCACTCTTGGGATTAAAAGATGAATCGGAAACTTCAAGTGATGCAAGTAAAAAGGAAACGCGATCAGAAACTCCTGATAAAGTTTTCTTTGTCGGGGGAACTTTGCGTGGGCAGCTAATTATTGAAAATGAGTCTACCTCTCCCATCAAATGGAAGCCTGTTGGCGGGCTCAATGCCAGCGAATTGAACTCACAAGGGGAAGCGAAATTTGTGCGGGGCAAGCGTCACCCAGACCTGATGTTCGATGTCGCTGCTTTTCCGGATGTGCTGTTTCTGAAAAATAATGATGTCCTTCCGTGCAAAATTATTCATCTGTCAAAAGAGGAAATTGAAGTTGCCTTCCCGATGGCTGATGCGAAACGTGTTCCCTTCGATCAGATCAAGGCGATTGAATTTGCTTCTTCGCAGCGGAATTCCGTAAAAGACTTTGCCGACAAAAAATGGACGATGACCGGCACCGTCAAACATTCTCCCAAGGAAGTTTTGATGACCAGTACATCAACATTGGCGCATCCCGATATTCTTACCGGTGACGACGTTCAATTTCAGTTGGATTGGGGAGCAAACCAGTATGCCCGGATGACGATTTATTTAAATACTGATAATGTTCTTAATTCTCGTCAGGATAAATCGGAAACGGCGACGTCGATTGATATCAACACCAACGGCGAAAGTTTATGGGTCACCAAAGGAACGTCTCCTCAACAAAGGAACCAGTTCTGGGGGATGCAGCAAGGTTCAAAGAATCGCATCATTCGCTGCAAGGGATCGGGAGCGAGAATTCGTCTTTTAACCAGAGATGGTGCCATTCATGTTACCGTTAACGGGGAAGATGCTTTTTCAATTCCGCTGAATATTAACGGAGCACAGGAGAAAGGCCTTTTCTTTTCTGCAACGTTCCTGGGGGTACGAAACTCAAACAGGAAAAATAAAAAATCAGGCAATGGAATTGAACGTGGCTATCGAATTTCAGAATTTGAAGTCAACTCTGTCGCAGGTTCTGCGGTCAAGCAATTCATTATTGAGGAATCCCGTCAACGAGCACTTACCATTCCCCGATTTCGCAGAGACGATCCTTCCACACACGTTATTATTGCTCCCAATGGCGATTTACTACGTGGGCGACTACTGGGCATTGATGACCAGTACGTTTCTTTTGAATCGAAACTCGAAGTTTTTCGTTTTGAACGAGACCGAGTCGCATCCATTATCTGGCTTCCCAAACTCAAAAAAGAGATTGTAAAGAAAGAAGGGAAAGAGAAAGAAATAGCTTCATCTGAAAAACAGACTACAAAACAAACTGAAAAGTCTTCCAAGGATATCAAACAGGATTCATCAGAAATTCAGTTGAGACTGGCTCACGGGTTTTCGATGAGCCTTACCCCCAGCATTGCCAAGGCAGATAAACTGATGGGGCAGTCAAATATTTTAGGGAAATGTGCGATTCCCTCCGGCTCGATTAAGGAATTGATTCTGGGGAAAATCCACTCCAATTCTTACGACATCTTCGCCCAATGGGTTCCGCAGGCAGCTCTGGAACCGAAATGGGATATCCCGCCAGAAGGAGGCGCCGATCATCAATTACTGGGCACAACCGCGACTAATTTTGAATTGCCGTTGCTCGATGGCACCACTTTCAAATTGTCTGATCATGCAGATAAAGTTGTCATTCTCGATTTCTGGGCCACCTGGTGCGGTCCGTGCGTGTTGGCATTGCCCGGTTATATTGATGCGACTTCGCAGTTCGATGCGAAAAAAGTGATCTTCGTCGCTGTGAACCTGCGAGAGTCGTCGCAAAAAGTGCGAGAGTTTCTTGAACGAGAAGACCTTGCCCCAGCCGTCGCGCTCGATGCAGATGGTTCGATTGCCACTCAATTTGGTGTTTCTGGAATCCCGCACACGGTCATCATCAGCCCAGGGGGGACGATTGAAAACATCAAAGTCGGCTACAGCCCCACCGCAGCCAAAACGATGCAGGAAACAATCACAAAAATCCTTGACGGTACCTGGGAACGAAAAGAAGCCACTCCGAAAGAAAAACCAGCAGACGAACCAACTTTGTAGTTTCCAAAACATGATGAGCGAATCAAAGAAACGCTCTCTCTTGCAGTGGCCGGTTTCATCTTCTACGCTCTTTTCTCGACAGCATTTAATTCATCGAGAAAGGAAAACTGATTGTGCTTCATACTTTATAATGGCTGAAACATTTTACAGCCACGGATGAACACGGATTTCCACGGATCAATTCTCCTGAAGAGGCAAGGACGATATCAGGGACAGAAGAAAAGAACTGAAAATGATCCTCTCTTCTTGTTATCTTTGCGAGAAACTTTAGCTGGACATCGCCAGGTTCTGCTCGGATTGTTCCCTAACCATTTTTTTTAGAGTAACGAGTTAAACTTTTTTGCACCGTATTGATTCAAGTAACATCAATAAAAAGATTCATCTAAATTGAGTCTACGCAAGGTGAATAACCCGTAAGACGGCTTTTTTCCGGTAAACCTGTCGCTGTCCAGTTAGTCAAACAAATAGACGAAACTTCAATAGAAAAAAAGGAATGGATTGGCAGCAAGTCGCAAAGAAAAAAGAGAATATTCAACTTCACCGGGCATGAAAATGATTCTGTTGTGTGAATGCCTTTTTTTGATCTGTGTTTGATCCGTGTGAATCCGTGGCTCTTTTTTCTTTTAGCTACTAAAATGTGGGAAGAACCAACTGATTGTGCTTCAGTTCAAAGATGCTATAAATACAGCTTCGGCTTTACCAGCCTTATTTCTATTGGCGTTCGTTGCTTCTGTTTTTTGGGCCCAGTCGGTTCAGGCTGAAAAAGTTGCCCAGCCGAATATCCTGTTTCTATTTTCAGATGATCAACGCCCCGACACAATTGGCGCCCTTGGAAATCCGGTCATCCAAACACCAAATCTTGATCGGCTGGTTAAGCAAGGGACCAGTTTTACTCGGGCAACCTGTGCGTATCCGCTCTGCTTTCCCAGCAGAACAGAAATTTTGACCGGCTGCACTGGCTTCAGGAACAAAGTTTTTTTGTCCAATCGAGATGCAGATCTGAGTTTGCCGACACTCCCTGCGGTCCTGAATAAAGCGGGTTATCAAAGTTACTGGGTCGGGAAATGGCACATGGCGGGGCGTCCCATGTCGCGTGGTTTCACTGAATCACTCGGCTTATTTGCCTCTGGCAGGCGTCCTAAAGAACCGCAATTCGACAGCAAAGGTAGAATCGTCACCGGCTATGTCGGTTGGATGTTTCAAACCGATGACCGAAAACTGATGCCTGAACGTGGGGTTGGTCTCACACCGAATATTAGTCAGGTATTTGCAGAATCTGCGATTGAACTGTTGAAACGAAAATCGGACAAACCTTTCTTCCTTTACGTCAATTTCACTGCACCGCACGATCCGTTACTCATGCCGCCTAAATGGAATAACGTTTACGATTGGCGGAAGATGAAAGTACCTGAAAACTTTTTGCCGAGACATCCTTTCGATCATGGCAATTTCAATGGACGGGATGAAAAGCTACTTCCCTGGCCTCGCACGAAAGATGATATCAAAAAAGAGTTGGCAACATACTACGCCGTTATTTCACACATGGACGAACAAATTGGAAAAATACTTGACGTGCTCGATAAAACCGGACAAACCAATAACACGATTGTTGTTTACGCCAGCGATCACGGCCTGGCGTTGGGCAGCCACGGATTGATGGGCAAACAGAATATGTATGAGCATACGATCAATGTCCCGCTCATTTTTCGCGGTTCCGGAATTCCTGAAGGGAAGATTTCCAACGCTCAATGTTATTTGCGTGACCTGTTTCCCACGTTTTGTGATTTTGCCAATACCGCCAAACCAAAATCATTACAAAGCCGTAGCTTGTTACCGATACTACAGAATCAAACGAATGAAATTTACCCCTTCATTGTCGGTTACTACAGGCACGCTCAACGAATGATTCGAACAGATCGCTGGAAACTAATTCAATACCCCGAAGCGAAAAAAACGCAATTGTTCGACCTGAAAAATGATCCTTACGAGTTAAACAATCTTTCCCAGAAACCAGAACACGCCTTGACCAAGCAAGCCCTGGATCATCAACTGACAAATTGGTTACGCGAGCATCAAGACCCACTGCAAAAGTAATTCCCAATCTCCTTTACATCTCTCTACCACGAACCGCCAAGAGTATGACTTTTCCTGACATCGATAATCAAACAATCGTTGCCTGCCTGATGACGCCTCGTGGTCGTGGGGCGGTTGCGACGATTGCAGTGCGTGGCTGCCTTGAACAGCTTTCTATGTTCGCAGATAAATCCCCCTGCTCCTTTTTTCTGGCTCGCAATCAAAAACCTGTTCATCTGCAAACAACGGGGAAAATTCTTTTCGGAAATTGGGGCGAAGAAGAACTGGTTGTATGCAGAACAAACGATGACGAATTCGAAATTCATTGCCACGGCGGTGAAGCGGCGATCTCGCGAATTCTTTCTGATCTTGAAAACTTTGGTGTCTCGATCCTCAATGCGTTTGATTATCTGGAAGAAGTATTTGATCTATGGGAAGCCGATTACCAGCAGGCGATCTCGCGGGCAAGAACCTTTCAGACGGCTACATTAATTTTACAGCAACAAAAAATTGGTATTTGCGTCTGGAAAGAACTTGAGAAATGTCTGGAGGCCGGTTATTGGTCGGCATTGGACGAACAGGCAAAGGAAAATCATCGGGAAACAATTCAACAAATGCAGCACTGGGCCAACTTTGGTAAGCATCTGACATCCCCTTGGAACATTGTGATTGGTGGCCTTGCCAATGTTGGAAAGTCTTCGTTGATTAACGCCTTGTTAGGGTTTGAACGTGCAATTGTCGTTGATCAACCAGGGACAACTCGCGATGTTGTTTCCGGCGAAACTGCACTGGAAGGTTGGCTGGTTCTTATTAGTGATACCGCTGGTCAACGGGAGACACAGAATGACCTGGAAACGATCGGAATTGAACACGCCATCGCAGCAATGCAAAAAGCAGACCTGCAAATTCTGCTGCTGGACCGCAGTGTTCCGCCGGGACGTGAGAATCAAAAACTAATGGAAAGCTTTCCTGACGCCTTGCTCGTTTTCAATAAAACCGACCTCGCCGCAGCCGCTGGGTGGCATCACATCGAATTCCTACAAT
>JAJRTM010000822.1 GCA_024278285.1 Planctomycetota bacterium | reverse complement strand
TTGCCCGAGCGAACCGGCGTCATGATGGTTGAACCATTCGTCGCTGAATATTTTTCCGACCAGTAAAGTTTACCCGTTTTCGGATTGACCGAGGCAACCGCTTCGGGATGAAACAGAATCAATTGCCTCACGCCCGCAATTTCCATAATCACCGGCGGGGCATATCCCTGTGTAGAGGATGTGATCGTCTTCCAGATTTCTTTGCCGGTATTGATATCAAACGCAACCGCGTGACTGCCCGCCCCGCCCACAACGCAGATGATGCGTTTCCCATCGATTAACGGATGAGCTGCGTATCCCCACAGCGGTGTTTTCGTGTGATAATCTTTCGGGAAATGTTTCGACCACAAAACGTTCCCGGTTATTGCATCGAAACAGAACAGATGCCCTTCCGCACCGAGCGTATAAACTTTTCCCTGATGCACATTCGGCGTGCAGCGCGGACCAGACGGGTAAGAGATACTGTATTTGACAGAGTATTCATGTTTCCAAATCTGCTTGCCGGTCGCTTCGTCCAGGCAAAGCACTCGTTCTTTGCCGGAAAATTCCTTGCGATCAAAGTTGCTCACTTTGACGTTATCCGAAGTAACATAATCGGTCAGATAAACACGCCCGTTCGCTACAGATGGCCCCGCATATCCCCCCGCAACCGGTGCCTTCCAGATCACTTTTGGCCCCCCGGCTGGAAACTTTTCGATAATCCCCCGTTCTTTCCAGATATTATCACGATCTGTCCCCATCCATTGCGGCCAATCCTCTGCAGATAAAGATGATATTGAAAGCAGCATCAAACCAGCCAGCGATAATAATTTCATTGGTTTTCCCTTTATAGTTGTCGATGCAAACACTTCAAGCAAGGATTGTATTCTACCACGCGCGGTCGAAATTATCGCAATAGTTTAACGGCAAGCCGAAGGCGACTGCGTGGGTATGCTGGTCGAACAGGCAAAAAAGTCGTCTTTGGCTTGCCGTTAAGCGAATCAAAAAAAACATGTAAAGAATATACATACGGAATTAAATATTATCTGTATCAAAACTGTAATTATCTGAAGGAATGATTACAATTCCAGATGCACAGTGGAAGCCTGCTTTGCAATTCACGATAGATTTAACAACCGTTCGACACCTTTGAGGATGAAAAAAATGAAACGACAAAATTTGATCTCCTGTTGCCTGATCACCACTTTTATGCTGCTTAACTGCAATCTCTCTTATTCACAGGGAGAAGCCGAAGATGGTTTTACCTCTTTGTTTAACGGCAAAGATTTAAGCGGCTGGAAAATTCCCGAAGGAGATAACGGCCACTGGAAAGTTATGGATGGTGTGATCGATTACGATTCTGCCACAGAAGCCAAGGGGGATAAAAACCTCTGGACGGAAAAAGCATACGGCGATTTCATTTTGAAAATTGATTGGCGTATCAAAAGAACAAGTGGCTTGTATGATGTGCCGATCGTGTTGCAAGATGGATCGATGTTGACAGATGCAGCCGGGAAAAGAATCACCATCAAAATGCCCAATGCAGATTCAGGTATTTATTTGCGAGGTGTTCCGCAGGCACAGGTTAATATCTGGTGCTGGCCTGTTGGTTCGGGGGAAGTTTATACTTACCGCAACAGCAGCAAATACCCAACTGCTATTCGAGCCGGAGTGACCCCGCGCATCAATGCAGATAACCCCGTTGGCGAGTGGAATAAGTTTACGATCATCATGGTGCAGGATCGCCTGACCGTTATTCTGAACAACAAAATGGTTCTGGAAAACGCACAACTGCCGGACGTTCCCAAGAGTGGCCCGATCGGCTTACAACACCACGGCGGCCCGCGCAAAGATGGTACATTGTCGCCAGCCTCCAGCTTGATGCAATTCCGTAACGTCTGGATTAAAGAACTCGCCCCCGCCAAAAAGAAGTAAGTCCCGTTGGTAACTTTTCAACTCTGCCTGTAGGGGCCGCTACCCGCTCTGTTGTTTGTACATGAGTTTTTTTAATCGAAGATGAATCGTCTGTCCCGAAGGGACTGAGGCAAGTAGCCCCGGATTTTAATCCGGGGTCGTGGCCCGAGTTAATTGAAGTCCCGAAGGGACGATGGTAATGATCATTTCGATCCCCCCTCCCATTTTCTGTATCAAAGCCACAAATTCCTTCGTCCCTTCAGGACTTCATTCTCTTGCAAACGAATTCCCCAGGTTAAAACCTGGGGCTATTTGCCAATGTCCCTCCGGGACAAAACTTATATATCAAAAACAGGCTGCCCATTGTGACCCTACACACAGTTGTCTTGATTACGGGGTCAATTTTGCCGGCACTTTGATTATTCCCAGCTTGGCCGTTTTTCCATCAGGGATGTCGATTTTTATATCCCGCTTACCATTTAGCTTGATGTAGCCGTAAACTTCGTGCCAAATGCGAAAGGTGACTGTTTTCGCGGGAAGCTTTTCGATGGTGAAGTTTCCATTTTTATCGGTAAGAACAGCATACGGATGATCGACAACAAACAGATTGGCGGACATCCACGGATGCAAATCACAGACGATTGACATCGGCAGCGGTTCTGCAACAGGGAATTCAAGATCGATCCCGCGTTGATTCTGAACAGGAACGACCCTGTTCACCCCGTCATTGCGAAAGGGGAACGTATGAATGGAATGTTCGAAAATATCATTGGAAAAAAAGTTGATGGTTTGATCGGTTCTTACGATCAGCGAGTGAGGCACGAACCGGCAATCTTTTGCTTCCAGTTCGACTTTTTCTTGCGTTGACTTCATCAAATCGGGATGAATAAGCGGTTTGCCACGTCGCAGATAAAGATAGACGAAACAGTTTTTCAGCCCTCCGTTTTTCCCAACGATGATCCTTTCATTGGGAATCGCCTTCACGACACAGCCAGCCGCCCCTTTCTCGACAAGATTGGGCAGTACAGGAATAACGCCATCAAAAACAATTCGCCCGGAAACCGATCCCCAACCATCACTTTGTGCGAACAGTTTTCCCTCGGAAAGAAGAACGACAATGACAAGAACGGCAATCACTTTTTTCATCGAAACGTATCTTTCGTAGAGATCGGGGAAAACATGCTCGCGACTTACTATTTGCGTTTCTTGTTTGAATAGTCGGGCCATTCAATTCTTTTTCCCTCATAGCGGGGCCATTTCCATTCTGGCCAGCTTGGCGATTCTTCGCGAACTTCAAGATAATATTGTTGGAGTTGTTTTTTCATCGAGGCAAATCGCTGCGAGTACTTAGAACTCAACTCTTCTGATTCTGCAATATCATCGCTCAAGTTGTACAATTCGAAGTCTTGCAGGTTCGCTGTTTTGTACGCGACGATTTCTTCCTGCGTGATATCGACACCTTTCAAAGCAGGACCATCGAGAGTCGCCAGGATTTTCCAGTCTCCCTCTCGGATCGCAACTTTTACCTGGGAACTGGCTCGATAAAAATGCCAGTAGAGTGGCCGTTTGCGTAAAATTGGTTTTCCTGAAAAGGCAGGCAAAAAACTGCTGCCATCTATTGCCCGATCCTGAGGCGGTTTGATCGCTGCGATTTCGCACAAGCTCGGCAGTAAATCGGTCCCGATAATTGGCTCATCGGAAACTGTTCCCGCTTTAATTTTTCCGGGCCAGCGAATCATCCCCGGCACGCGAATTCCGCCATCATACAGATGCCCTTTTTTTGCCCGCAGCGGCCCGGCTGAACCATGTGGATGCCAACGGGTAATCGCAGGGCCGTTATCGGAAGTGAACATTACAAAAGTCGAATCGGTCAATCTTTTTTCATCCAGCTTTTTCAGAATGCTGCCCACCGCGGCATCCAGTTGACTGATATTTCCATGATGGGCCCGCAAACTAGGATCAAGCTGATCCTTATAAAGTTCTGTAAATTCAGGAGCAGAAGCGATCGGTTCGTGCGGTTCATTAAAACAGACAAAGGCAAAAAATGGTGTCGATTTATCGCGAGGTTTATCTAGCCACTTAATTGTTTCCTGGGCAACTATTTGAGCCGAGTATCCTTCGAGTGGTCCGACCGGAATCCCGTTGCGAACAAAATTGTACGGATTATGATGATTGGGAAGTGCGTTATTCTGGACCGAAAACCAATGCTGAAATCCATGATCGTTCGGCTGCGGCTGCCCCGGTAAATTGAACATGCCGTTGAGATGCCATTTTCCGAAGTGACCGGTATCGTACCCCGCATTTTGAAGAAGTGTCGCAATCGTGATTTCTGAGCCTCGCACATGCACGGGCGACATAAACGGAATCCAGTTATGAACGCCGACCCGCCAAGGCGTTCGACCTGTCATCAAACCAGTGCGAGAAGGCGAACAATTCGGTGCTGCCGCATAACAGTTCGTAAAACGGATGCCCTGAGATGCCAGCCGATCCAAATTCGGACTCTTCACCAGTGGATGTCCATAACAAGCCAGATCGCCGTACCCCATATCATCAGCGAGCAGAATGACGATATTAGGTGATTTCGGTTTTTCAGCACAAATTGTTGTTGGCTCAAGAATTACGATTAGAAACAACATCCAGAAAACGATGAATAATTTAGACAATTTATATCGTACACAGGTGAGTGATGAGTTGATTTCAAGTTCCCTTGGTGTTGAATGTGCCTGCATGTCAATTCCTTTTGGGCTCAGTTTTATTGGCAATCATTTTTACGATTAAAGACCGATCTCTTTGCGACTAACGCAATCCTGATACAACGGACGCTTTTAGTATCAGCACCGCGTCCTGTTGAGTCAAGTAAGCAACAATGAAACAATACTGTTGCATCTAATAGATTCTGCACCATGACAAATAATTCGTTTAACGGCAAGCCGAAGGCGACTGCGTAGACAGGTCCGCTTTATCCATGGGGTTCCAAAACACGTTCTACCTGTCGTAAAACAAATAAATCATGATTGTTCATGTACTGTATTGCAGGAAAGAATCGAGGTAGTCATTACCTGGCATTATACCTGAGACGATTGATATTGTTTTGTTGAGCAGCAGACCTTCATTGTCCAGCCCATCTACTCAGTCGCCTTCGGCTTGCCGTTAAACGCAATACCGTTCATGTTTTCATAAGTCGCGACTCTTGCTAAGGTTACGTTTGAACTAAAACAAACACCAGCAAGGAGTCGCGATATGTTTGAGCAAGGTTGCTCCCGTTTGCCTGCGGATGAGAGTGGGCGTATTTTAGAT
>JAJRTM010000070.1 GCA_024278285.1 Planctomycetota bacterium | reverse complement strand
GGCATCGGCTAGTTTTCGTTTGTTTTTTTGTAGCTCTGCAATTTTCTCTTCGATTGTACCTCGCGCGATCAGGCGATACGCAAAGACATTTTTTGTCTGACCAAGGCGGTGTGCCCGGTCGATTGCCTGAGCTTCCACAGCCGTATTCAACCACGGGTCAAGCAGAAAAACATAACCGGCTGCTGTTAAATTTAAGCCGAGGCCTCCCGCTTTGAGGCTGATCAGAAAAATGGGCATCTCATCATCATTCTGGAACGATTGCACGACCGCATCGCGATCTTTGGTGCTACCATCGAGATAGACATAAGGCAGGTTATTCTTCTCCAAATGCTCTTTCACAATCGCTAACAACGATGTAAATTGCGAGAAGACAAGTGTTTTGTGTCCCTCTTCTTTCAGTTCTTTTAGATGCTCGATCAGCACATCCATCTTGGCTGAAGGTTCACCAGATTTTGATTTATCGAGAAGCCCGGGGTGACAGGCTGCTTGTCGCAATCGAAGCAGCGCTTCGAGAACGTGCATTTTTGTTTTCCCCAACCCCTTTTCTTCGACGGAAGAGAAAATTGACTGGCGGTAGTAGTCGCGAAGTTCGTCGTACGTTTTCTGTTCCGATTCACTAAATTCGCAGTACAAAGTTTCTTCGACGCGATCAGGCAAATCTTTGGCGACTTTTTCTTTGGTACGACGCAGGACAAAAGGTTTCAGTCCGCCTGCAACCGCTGCGGTCAGCCGGTTGGTATCGGTTTCGTTGCTTAAAGATTTGAAGACCGAACTTTTGCCAAGCAAACCGGGGTTGAGGAATTCGAAAATCGACCACATATCTCCCAGGTGGTTTTCAATCGGCGTACCACTTAATGCCAGTCGCTGCCTTCCACGAAGAAGCCTTGTCGCCTTGGCAACTTGCGAGCCAGGATTCTTAATTGCCTGGGCTTCATCCAGAATAATGCAATCAAACTGTTGATCTTTCAACGCCACAATATCTCGCCGCAGCGTTGCGTAAGTAACCAAGATGATATCGTATTTCTGGAATTGATCACGTAATTCCGCTCTTTCGCTGCCGGAATATTCCAGCGATGTCAAATGAGGTGTAAATTTCTCTATTTCGCGTCGCCAGTTAAAAAGCAGCGATTTGGGGACGACAATCAAGGTCGGGTCATGCTTCGGTTTTGCATCGTATCGTTGAGAAAGAAACGCCAGAACCTGGACTGTTTTTCCCAGCCCCATGTCATCAGCCAGACATCCACCAAATTGAAATTCTTCGAGGAATGTCAACCAGCCGAGTCCCTCCCGCTGATAATCTCGCAATTCTCCCTGAAATGATTTCGGTTCGTGAACCGGTTCGACTCCGTTGAAATCGGCCAGTTTTTTTCGCCAGGCAAGAAATTGTTCGTCGTAATTGACGTTATCCTGAGTCGCTAAAAGAGCATCCACAAGAGCTGCCTGAGAACTGGAAAAACGTAATGCCGATTCGCCATCGGTCTCTGCTAAACTTAACAGAACCCCAAAGCGTTCTTTCCATTCTTCAGGAATGAAACCGATCGAGCCATCAGAAAGTTGAATCGTGCGATCTCCCCTCGCCAGGGCAGAAAGCAAGCTGGGAACAGAAACCTGTAACGAACCATATTCGACATTGCCGGTTACATCGAACCAGTCAATTCCCGATTCCACACGGAAGGTCACTTCGCCTGGCTGTCGGAACGGTTTGTCATCGGAAAGAATTTCCCATTCCGAATCAAACAACCCGCGAAGAATTCCGGTCAATTCTCGTAACGGCACCTGCAAATCATGTTTGTTTCCACCACGGTCACTAATTCGTTGCGTTCCCAGTTCTTGAAGCTGGTCCCAGAATTCTTTTTCCTTTTTCATATCGCGAACAATGCAAGCCTGCTCGTCTTGTAGCGAAAGTGCCCAACTATGTGCAGAACCACGAACGATCAGATCGCCGTATTGGAATTCGACATCGGCTTGAATGCGATCTTTCGGAATGGCTCCTCTTTTTGAAGACGGCGTAAAGAGTTTGATCCTCGGTTTTGGGGCGACAAATCTTTCTTCCAGCTTCCATTGATCCGGCAAATGCAGGCGAGGCAGGTTTGGTAGAGTCATTAATTCATGTACAACCAACTGTCCTTCTGATTCGCTGAACCTGGGAAGATCGTGATTGCGATGCGCTTTGACCCATTCAAAAACAGAGAAATCTTCCAGTTGTTCAATAACTGTTCCCATAATCGCCCAGCCACCTTCCACTAACAGGTCGGCATCCTGCAGCGGCATTGATATTTCTTCGCGCATCAAGCGAGGCACAATCTGCCAGCCAGCAGAAGATTCATCGGCATCGTTTGCAGTCGTTTCCATTGCCAAACCAAGTTGCCAAGGCTCTGCTGTTCCCCAAGTGAGGGGCTCAGACATTTTCTCGCCTTCAAGCAACATCCGCAATCTTCCGGTACTGCACATGCGGGGCAGAAGTATTTCAGAAAGAGAATGAGGCACGCGAAAACGGTTTGGCAGGTGCTGATTGAGCGGGTTGCCCATCGGTTTTGCCCCGGTGGTGCGATCCTGAATTCCGCCCAGTAAATGGGCAAGAATCGCCCGGTCATCGGCATCGGGGAGAGCTTCCAGACCACTCGCTTTTAGCTTCAGCGGTTTAATTTTCCCCCACCCGCCAGTTGCCCGGCGCTGACATTCAACAATTTGAAGAACCAGATGTCCGGTCCTCCAACTTTCCAGGACATCGATCTGGTAAGTTACTTCGTAAGAGGAAGATTTCGTTTCGTTGACAATATCTCGAACCTGCATCTGTTCTCGAATTGCGTGCAGTTTTTCCTGCCATTCCTGCTTTTTCGCAGGACGTTCAATAATCGCGGTGGCGCCACTTTTTGTTTTAGGACTTCTTTTTTTTGCATTAAAATCAATCGGAGGAAAGTAAGCTTCCTCGCCAAATTCGTCATCCCAGTCTTCGGGTAATTCATTGCTTACTTCTGGAATGAATGCAGGAATATGCCCCTGGCGTGGTACTCCTGTCAGACAACCTTCTTCATCGATGGCAAGAACGGTTGCCCAGACATATTTCGTTGTCGAAGCGCGCTTCGTCCCCGCGACTGAACTGCAATTAAATTCCAGATTCCCATCGTTACGATGTATATGGATCGAATGTTCTGCCCCATCGCGAACCACGGCATAAATATCGTCTGCCGTAATATGGGTAATCGAAACTCTTCCATCCTTCAGATACGCTGCTCCTCGAAATCGAACATCCGCCCGAAATTGAGATTCCAAAATCTCCGCTAACGCCACATCACCCTCCGAAAACTCCGGTAAAAACTACCAGAGATCTATCCACGTATTTATATTGTTTTAACTTTTGTTATGAACATAATCATCCCCCAGTGCTTCACAAAACCAGCCTTAACGAAACAGGCGTACCCTTTCGTTAAGCTGAAGCAGGGATGAACTGGTAAGCGTATCGCAGATGAACTGTTTTGAACAGGGACGATTTTCAAAATCAACGCAAAGCCCCAAGATTGCCACTCTGTTTGGTGGAAAACAATTCATTCCTGTTCCATCTGGAACGCTAAATCTTATAAGGAAACCTCTATTCATTCAAAAGGAGTACTGACATTTTTGAATAAATAAGCGAATCTCTTTATGCCACTCACTAACGTTAAAAGTTTACGACACTTGCGCAAATTCTCAAAAATATAAAGTAGATGACAGTAGGATGGCGTGCTTGCACCCATCTTCGCGTGCCGAGTTGCGTTCAATGAAAATTGGAGAGGTAATCTGTTATTATTCTGTCATTGATTCACCGGCATGAGGCTAATGAACTGGAAACCGTATTTGATGGGTGCAAGCACGCCATCCTACAGTTTGAGATGAAGCCCAAAAGAAAATTCGTGTTAATTGGTCTCTACCCGGTCTGACTAAAAACTAATTCGCGAAAATTCACGTTTATTCGCGGTTCGACATCTTCCAATCAAACAAACCGATTTACGCAGTCGCCTTCGGCTTGCCGTTAAACAACTTTTTTTGTGTTTTTCGTTTCTTTCGTGGTTCAAACCTTTGTTTGGCCTGCGGCAACGCCGCGCTGGGATATCCTGTTGACCAGAGAGTGGACATTCTTGCCTGTTTAAGGGAGAATACGTCCACACGAAAAGGGGAAATCTTCTGTGTCTCTCAATTTAACCGAAGCTCCCCGTTGATAATAGTAAGGAATTGCAATGCGTCTGCTTGAAAAATGTATGATCTTCTGTTTGTTGGCTTTCTGTTCGGTTGATGTTATTGCGAACGATTCTGCACAACAAAGTAAAATCGAAAACGTCATCTTCATTCTTTCCGATGATCACCGTTTCGACTTCATGAGTTTTCATCCGAATTCACCTAAATGGCTGGAAACACCCGCACTCGACAAAATGGCCAAAGAAGGAGTGCATTTAGCGAATGCGTTTGTGACAACATCGCTTTGTTCGCCAAGCCGGGCTTCGATTTTAACCGGGCAGTATATGCACCGGCATCAAGTAGTCGATAATCAGCGACCGGTGCCGCCGGGGACCACTTTTTTTCCGCAGTATCTTCAAAAAGCGGGAATGCAAACGGCTTACGTCGGCAAATGGCACATGGGGCACGATGACGATTCCAAACGCCCCGGGTTCGATCACTGGGTCAGTTTCAAAGGGCAAGGTTCCTATTTCGATCCCGTGTTGAACGTCAATGGCAAGCGGCAACAACTCGAAGGTTACAATGCCGATGTCCTGACCGATTTAGCACTACAGTGGATGAATGCCGAGCGAGATAAAAAGAAACCCTTTTACCTGCAACTCGCTTTCAAAGCGGTCCACTATCCATTTCAGCCCGCCAAGCGAAACGCGGGAAGATACCACGGCAAGCCAATCGATTACCCGCAAACTCGCGCCCGCACCGAACGCAATTATCGCACACAACCGAACTGGGTAAAGCAGCGCCGCTATTCGATTCACGGGATCGATCACATGGAAACCGGTCCGTTCGATAAAGACCCCG
>JAJRTM010000821.1 GCA_024278285.1 Planctomycetota bacterium | reverse complement strand
TACTGCCATTGCTGCGGGGATGAATGAATCGGCAATCAACGTTTTACGATCTCCGGTGATACTGGCTTCGACAACCTGTTGTTGTTCTTTCGTTGCTTTCTCTCCCTTAACAGCATCGTTCGCTGCTTTTACTTTTGCACCGTCTAAGCCGTGAACTTCTGAGAAGAACAGGAATTCGCTCGGCTTTTCGGCTTTGTATTCTTCATAGATTTCTACTTGTGCCTGCTTCAAAGTTTCGCCTGCATAGCGATCCTTGGCGTAACCCAAACCTGCAGAACCGATCAAGCCGGCGGACATCATTCCGATACCGCCCATGATACTCATCGCGACTGCACCGGTACGCGGGAAGCGGTCGCCAATCACAGCCAGCATAGTCGGCCAGAAGAATGTTTTCCCCAAGGCATAAATCCCCAAGGCAACCATCGCTCCTGCGAAAGTAGTGATGCCGCTGGCAAGATTTAATCCGATACAGGCCAGTACAGAACAGACAAGCAGAATCCCAATCGGCGAAAGACCAATTTTCTTTTCGATAAAGCCTGCACAGAAACGAAGCAGGAACATGATCAGAGACGTGTAAACAAAAAGGATCTTCCCTTCAGAAGAACTCAAAATATTACCAGTGATATTTTGAATCCAGCCATCAGTTCCAAGTTCAACCGCACCAACCAGTGCGTGTGTCACAAACAAGACGAAGATCAACCAGGAGCCGATTGAAAAATTGGTTAAGATCGCAATCGCAATCAACAGCACCCCACCGATGCCGTAGCCGATGTAAGTTCCGGTGCCGGGAGACATCGGTTCCAAAACAGAACCAAAAAACAGAGCCAGCATAAAACAGGCAACCAGCCCGCCGAACAGGCCGACATCTTTGAACATCTCTCCCAGACTGAGCCCTTTTTCAGACGCTTCGGGTTGCGGAAATTTCTGCCCCATAAACATCAAACCGTAAATGACGGTTGGGATTAAGTAGAGCGCCAGTTGGTATTTCCAGTGAAGTTGCATGCCGTCGTCAAGCCACCAGCCGAGCATGCCGCCCAAAATAAGACCAGCAGGCCAACTTGCATGAAGGATGTTAAGATAATGAGTTCGATTCGTCGGGAACAAGGTTGCAATCAGAGGGTTCGCAACGGCTTCAAGTACTCCGTTGGCGATGGCAAACAGGAACATTCCCCAAAATAGATAGTTATAAACAACTTCCTTGCCCATTTCTGCGTTCGGCATGAAGGTGACAAAGGCAGAAGCAATATGAAACAGAAACGCAACGGCAACCAGCTTGCCATAACCGATTTTATCGACAACAAGGCCGCCAATAAAAATCCCGAAACAAAATCCAGTGAATCCTGCTCCGCCAATCTGCCCCAATTCCGTAGCGGTAAATCCGTATTCACCACCCCAGTTATCAAAAATACCGCCGCGAATCGCAAAGCCGACCCCGGCTGCGAGAATCGCCATGAATCCCGCCCAAAGAAGGCGGTATGCGTTAGCAGAAATTGCTTCAGGTTGATTAGTTGTCATGCGTTGCTGATCCTAAATATTACTAACGGTAAAAGTTTGCGAATGGCTCGCAAATTATAGAAAAACATCAGTTTGGTTACAGCTATCAGAATGAACCAGCCGTGCTGGGAATTTCCAATGAGTATGTGCGCAATGAGACATCGACATGTTTTGAACCGTGCATGCTAATCATGGTTCCGAGCATTTGCAACTAAGCGGAATTTTATTGCAGATAGAAACACCGGGTAGCTCAGACAATCCCGTTCAGGGTTGTCTGAGTTGCGTAGCAACTCGAGAAATTGCTTTTCAGACATCGCTAATTCTGATCATCAAGCCGATCGCTGAAATCCTCGGGTTTACAGTCACTTTGAATTCTTAATTCCAACAGCCGCCCATTCTTGTTAATGTGCGGCTGTTTTTGAATTTGCACACTTTGCAGGATACCCAATTATGAGACAAGATGGTCGAGATGTTGATCAGTTACGCCCGATTTCTGTTCAGCGGGAATTTACAGGATCCAGCCCCGGTTCAGTTTACATTAAAGCAGGGCGGACGACACTACTATGTACCGCAAGTATTGAAGAAGGTGTTCCTCCCTGGAAAAAGCACGAAGAAAATCCGACCGGCTGGGTCACTGCTGAATACAGCATGCTGCCCGGCAGTACCGTTCCCAGAAAACGACGCGAGCGCGGAAAAATTGATGGACGTTCTTCCGAAATTCAACGGTTGATCGGGCGATCTTTACGGGCGGTCGTCGATTTCCAGGCACTCGGAGCGCGCACCATTACGATTGATTGCGATGTCCTCGAAGCAGACGGCGGCACCCGAACGCTCGGCATCACCGGCGGCTTTATCGCGCTCGTTGATGCCCTTAACTGGCTTAAAGAGCAGGGCGAAGAATGCGACCCTTCAAAAATTCTACTCGGCAGTATTGCAGCGATCAGTGTTGGGATTTGCAAAGGCGAACCGCTGCTCGATCTTGATTATTCTGAAGACAGCACCGCAGAAGTCGATTTGAATGTCGTGATGAATGGACAAGGTCACTTTGTTGAAATTCAGGGGACGGCTGAGCAAAAGACTTTCTCTCGCTCCCAACTCGATCAGCAACTGACGCTGGCAGAGAAGGGAATTGTAGAATTGACATCAATTCAAAAGGAAATTCTTGGGAAAACATGGCCTCTGGACGAATAACGCTCAAGTTGATATACCTCCCCACCGACAGGCGGTTTTCTGCCGCCTGTTACAACCCTCCTTAAAAACTCTCCTTTCTCACTACGTTTCAGGGGCTGCTGTGCGGTCCAAACCTGATACTCTTGAAACCTCTGCGCAATTAAGCAACCGCAATTAAACAACGGAGTCACTTATGCGTCCCCTCGTTAAAATTCTACTGATTGCAATCACTTTCAACCTGCTGTTTTCGGAACAGATTCAAGCGGGGAAAATTGAAGCCATTGAAGGGAAGGAATACTTCCTGACCAAAAAACATGGCCCGTGGATGGTGATGGTCGCCGTCTTCAGCGAACCGCCCGAAGATATGAAAGCGGAAGGAATGGGGCCGGAAGAGGCCGCTCAGTCGCTTGTGCTGGAACTGCGTAATAAAGGGATTCCCGCCTACACGTTCTGGCGAGATGAAAAAACTGAATCGATCCAGACAATCAACCGGCGTCATCAGAAAGAACGACGGACCTATTTACTTGATATGGAAATCTGTGTTCTGGCAGGAAATTACAATTCGCCGGAAGAGAAAAAAAAGCTCGCCAAAAGAACTTTGGAGTGGATTAAAAAATATAACCCGAAATGCCTCAAGGGAGATGGCATCTATAAGCCAACACCAGGCCAGCCGACGATTTTAAGTGGTGCTTTTCTGACAATCAATCCGATGCTCAGCCCGGAAGAGGCGATGAAGCGAAAACGTGACCCGGACATTATCCGATTCAATTCCCACTATAAATATTCACTGTTGGATAACCACGGCAAATACACAGTCGTGGTCGCTTCTTTTTACGGGAACTCGGTGACACAAATTGCTGGGCGAAGCGGAAAAAAACTCGGATCAGGTTTCGGGCTTGAAGTGGCAGCCGACAAAGCCTGGCAGGTAATGCGAACATTACGGGAAAAAGAAAATATCGAAGCGTATATTTTCCACGATCGTAAAAAATCGATTGTGACCGTAGGCAGCTTCGACAGTAAGGATGATCCCAGAATTCGCCAAATTTACCGGAAGTTTTCAGCCAAATGGAAACAGGATCCATCAACCGGCAAGCGAACACTTCATGCCGAACCGTACATTTTTCCCAGCCAGGACGGACAGTGGATGTGTACCTTCGAACCAGACCCGAAAGTGATCGAAGTCCCGTACAAAAATTAAAAAAACAAAGTACCCGGGGGTGTGAACCCCCTGGTTACTTTGTTGTGGAATTTACGGATGCAAAAGATGCAATCGCGAGATTTACCCGGGGATTAACATCCCCGGCTCGCCAAAAGAAACTGGCTCAATCCCAGGTTAATGTGCCGCCGGTTTGATATTCGGTCACACGGGTTTCAAAGAAGTTCTTTTCTTTGGAAAGGTCCATCGTTTCGCTCATCCATGGGAACGGGTTGTTAGCATTAAACTGCGTGGGCAGACCAATTCTCTCCAGGCGTCTGTCAGTAATATGCTGGGCATAATCACGGAACAACTGGTCATTCAAGCCCATCACTCCGCGAGGCAGGCAGTCGCTGGCGTAAGCAATTTCCAGATCGACAGATTGCATAATCAGATCCAGAATTTCCTGCTGAAATTCGGGAGTCCAAACCTCCGGGTTTTCCGCTTTAATGCCGTTGATTAAATCGATCCCAAAATTCAAATGGATCGTTTCATCCCGCAAAATATACTGGAACTGCTCGCCGATTCCCGTCATCAGATTGCGCCGATGGAACGAGAGGATCATTACAAAACCAGAGTAGAAGAAAATTCCTTCCAGAATGATGTAATACCCAATCAGATTTCGCAGAAACGTCTGCAGACCCTCGGTGGTCGTGGTATCGAAATTATCGCTGAGGATATCAGCCGTCAACTTCATCTCGAATTCATCCTTCTGCGTGATGGAAGGAATTTCGTGATACATATTGAACACTTCACTCTCATCCAAGCCCAGGCTATCCACCACATACAAAAAAGTATGTGAGTGAACCGCTTCTTCAAAAGCCTGACGAAGCAAGTACTGCCTGCATTCCGCATTCGTAATATGCTTGTAAATCGCCAACACAATATTATTGGCCACCAGCGATTCAGCCGTCGAAAAGAAACCCAGATTCCGCATGATCACTAACCGCTCATCCGCAGAAAGTTTATCCGACTTCCAAATTTCAATATCCTTCGTCATCGGCACCTCAGTCGGCATCCAATGATTCGCACACCCATTAATATAATGCTCCCAAGCCCAATGATACTTCAGCGGCATTAACTGATTAACATCAACCTGAGCACAATTAACAAGCCGTTTATCACTAGCCTTAAATCGCTCGGTAGGGGTATTTTGTAATTGTTGTTCTTGAATTGAAAGTGACATTTTGAACTCCTTTTTGATTTTGATAGGTAGTAGGGAAGATGGTTTGTGGGCCAACCTACTACTGAGTTAATAAATGGCTTTTGTTTTTAAGTCTTCCCTGTAAATGTAAGCTCTATCGATCTCCAATCCCCCCAAGGAGGAGCCTCCGTAGTCAACGGGCAGCTTAGCACCACCCCGGTCACGAACTCCAATAGCTGCTGCCGCGATATCTTCAGATGTATTGATCAATTTTATTTGAAGAGGACCGAGCCATAGATTGGGTTTTGAAATCCTTAAAACTTCACGATAAGCATCGTCAATATTTGTGTAATCAATTTCATCTGAGGCGATGTAAAAATCCCAACGATCTGTGTCGGTTGGTTTAAGCCAGAAAACCACAGATGGCTTGAAAAAATGCTCATACTCTCTGGCAAATTCAGCCCCCGCTTCAATCTGGTCGCTCACCAATACTGCTTCAGCCATGATAATACTCCATTTTGTTTATGGTCAATTGCATCAATCAGTTTTTTGGCCTTTATACTTTCATGTTGCTCATACCGACAATGTTCATTCCAATTTTTAACAAAGAGCCAGTTTAATGCCAGTTGTTGGTCATCCTCATCTTGACTTAAACTTATGGAATCGAATCTTGTTTCAAGATCAGCTAACCTGAGCAGCTTCACTAAATC
Source organism: Planctomycetota bacterium (assembly GCA_024278285.1). Lineage (GTDB taxonomy): Bacteria > Planctomycetota > Planctomycetia > Planctomycetales > Planctomycetaceae > Rubinisphaera. The sequence continues at coordinate 8,373 of JAJRTM010000821.1, read as the reverse complement.
GTGCGTGTAGCAATCATTCACATACTTCTTGTCCTTGAATATTATACCAACACCATCAGAGTTTTGGACATGATTTAAGATACATGACTTGAGTGCAAATTCTACGGAATAGCCTGCCAAGTAATAGGCGCCAGATGGATTAGAGGAGTCCAGAAGAACTTTGGCCTCTTTAATGCGTTCGCCTGAAAGTTGTTGAAAAACTGACCTGTCCAATGTCCCTTCCCTTCTGCGATATTACACGGTATGGAAATGGCAGAGCGTTGAATTTGCGAGGTCAAGCCAAATCGTTCTGCGGAGGGGAAATTACCTGTCAGTCGATAAACATCTTCAACCAGACTCATCGCTTTCTGCCAAACAACCAGATCACGATAACCAGTAATATCCCCACTCACAAAATACTCTCCTCACAAATCCTAACGCCTAATCCCTACTACCTAACGCCTATCCTACTGACATGCCTCGCAGTCCGGGTTGTCTGGGTCACAGGTTTGTCCGACCATGGTGGCTGGGATTTCTGTTGTTTCCAGTTCATCGTGCGGGCGGTCCAGGCGGATGTTTCCTGATTCGGATTTGTTTTTCATCCAGCGAGGTTGGATGCCGAATTTGTTGATATCGACCGTTGATTTTTCCACCTGGGTTGCCGCTAAACTGCGGAGGTAGTAAGTCGTCTTGAGGCCTTTTTTCCACGATTCCATATACATGTCGTGCAGTTTGGGACCGCTCGGAGCGTGCATATACAGGTTCAATGATTGTCCCATGTCGATCCATTTTTGTCGCCGCGATGCACATTCGAGTAACCAGTGAGCTTCGACTTCAAAAGCGGTTTTGTATCGCTCTTTAATCTCGGCTGGAACCCGGTCGATTTCAGCCAGCGAGCCATCATAATATTTCAACGCACCGAGCATGTCTGCATCCCAGAGGTTATGACTTTTCAGTTCATCAACAAGCAACCGGTTTACCTGTGTGAATTCACCCGAGAGATTACTTTTCACATACAGAAGTTTGTAGCTCGGCTCGATGGACTGCGAAACGCCGATGATTGTCGAGATCGTTGCAGTCGGTGCAATCGCCATGCAGTTGCTGTGCCGCATGCCATGTTCGCTGATCGATTGACGAACTTTGTCCCAATCCATCGTCGTCGTGCGATCCATATCCAATGCCTGCCCGCGTTCTTGTTCGAGCAGTTCGATAGTATCAATCGGCAGTAATCCGCGATCCCATTTGGAACCTTTGTAACTGGAATAACGTCCCCGTTCGGCGGCTAATTTAGAAGAAGCAAGAATCGCGAAGTAGGAAATCGCTTCCATGCTGCGGTCTGCAAATTCGACGGCTTCGTCGCTGGTATAGCTGATTCCCTGAGAGAGTAACGCATCTTGAAAACCCATTAGTCCCAAGCCAATCGGACGATGCCTTTGATTCGCGTTCGCCGATTCCGGTGTCGGGTAGTAGTTAATGTCGATCACATTATCGAGCATTCGCATCGCAACATGAACGGTTTCCTCCAGCATTGCCAGATCGAGTTGCCCATTTCGAATATGGTTTTTCAGGTTGATCGAACCAAGATTACAGACAGCCGTTTCGTCTTCAGAAGTGTTGAGCAGAATTTCTGTGCAAAGGTTACTGCTGTGAACAACCCCGCAATGATCCTGTGGCGAACGGATGTTGGAAGGGTCTTTCCAGGTTATCCAGGGGTGTCCTGTTTCAAACAACCGTGTCAACATTTTTCGCCAAAGTTCGACCGCATTAACTTTGCGAGACATTTCGAACTCGCCTTCCACTGCGAGTTTTTCGTAATGAGCATACCGTTCTTCAAACGCTTTGCCGGTTAAATCGTGAAGATCGGGCACATCGTCCGGGCTGAACAGAGTCCAGTCTTCGCCATTTTGCACACGTTTCATAAACAGATCGGGAATCCAGTTCGCGGTGTGCATATCGTGAGTTCGACGACGGTCATCTCCCGTGTTTTTTCGCAGTTCGAGAAAATCTTCGATATCGAGATGCCAGGTTTCCAGGTAAGCACAGACGGCTCCTTTGCGTTTGCCTCCCTGATTGACAGCGACCGCGGTATCGTTGACAACTTTCAAAAACGGAATCACGCCCTGTGACTGCCCGTTGGTGCCATGAATGTGCGAGTTGGTTGCTCGGATGTTCGTCCAGTCGTTCCCCAATCCGCCAGCCCACTTGGAAAGTTTCGCGTTATCGGAAATCACCTTGAAGATATGATCCAGGTTATCTTCAACTGTGGAAAGATAGCAGGAACTAAGTTGTGGGTGTAACGTTGCGGAATTGAACAGCGTGGGCGTTGCGGAAGTGAATCGCATTGTCGAGAGCATTTCATAAAATCGAATTGCCCATTCTTCCCGCTCGTCTGCTTCATTGATCGCAAGTCCCATCGCAACACGCATCCAGAAAAACTGAGGCGTTTCAATCCTGCGACCATCAATATGAATCAGGTAGCGATCATAAATTGTTTGAACGCCAAGATACTGGAACAATTCATCTCGCTTGGGCTGGAGTGCATTAGCGAGCTTGGTCAGATTGAACTCCCGCAGTTCTGGAGTGAGTCGTTCGGAAGTGATTCCGTCGATCACATAATGTTCAAACTGATTGCGATAAACCTGCTCCAATTTTCTCGTGGGAGGGACAGAGCCAAGCGTGTCGTGATAGATCACATTGAGCATCAATCGAGCCGCAACGGTATCGTAGGCGGGATCGATTTCGATACGCGTGCGGGCAGCCAGAATCATCGCCCGGTAAATTTCTTTGGTCGTGATGCCATTGTAGATCGATTTAAGCACTTCTTCCATCAACGCTTCGGCTGAACAGGTATCTTCCAGTCCTTTGCAGGCATCGGCTAATTTCTGAGAGATACGATTCGGATCGAACGCAACGCGAGTCCCTTCATCAAGTTCAACATGCGTTTGAACTCGCTCCGGTCCTTCATCTGCAAACCCCTCTTCTCCCCGCAAAGCACGCAGCTTCGCATGTTCTGCTCGATAAACAATGTATCGACGAGCAACACGGTAATGCCCGTACTTCATCATCAGCATTTCTACTGCATCTTGCACGTGTTCAACATCAACACCCTGTTTGGTCGAAGCGGTCGATTCAATCTGTTCGGAAACCCCGGTCGCAATCAGCTTGATCTGATTCAGAACTTCTTCTTCAAGAGGTTGATTATCCGCCAGATTCAACTCTGCACGAAAGGAATTCTCCATCGCCTTGCCGATGCGAGCCAAGTCAAATGGGACGACTCGACCGTCGCGTTTTCTAACAATCCAATCCGTTTGGGGACGTGCCATTCCTATTTACTCCTGAATATTTGTTTCCATACTGACGTGAAATATACTTATGACCACTTTCCTGTTTCGCAAATGCGCGCAAAAATCACCTCTGCAACACATTGGAAGCGAAAAAGGGACTACCTTTTCGAAAAAGGGAACGGACGAACTCTTCCGTTATTGATGAAGAATTTCCAGAAAATTCTGTTTTGAAATGCCCATTTCGTTTTGCCACAAAATGAGGGAGGAGAGGTACTCAGCACGACTGATTCCATTCCGTCAATCTCCATCAGAAAAACAACTCATACGACACTGTACAAACTCTGGAAAAACGACTCTTTCCACAAAGTTTGCAGCCTTCCCAAAAAGCGGCTTCGTGTCAGGCCCGTAAACATCTCACACATATTTTTCCACTGCAGGCGTCTTGCGAATCTCGTGGGACATTTGAGCGAGAGACCCAATATAAAGGAACTTTCCAAAGTGTCAACACTAAATATGGTATGTCTCGGCAAAAAGAGACACAAGGCATTACTTCAAATTGTTGAAAATTCGCTAAGTGCTTGAGAACAAGGGGATAGCGTGACAATACCAATGTTGATAAATTGTCAGTAAAATATCTCCAAGAAGAGCAACTACTGTACAATGGCGATAGTTTCAGGGGAGGAAAATGAGGAAAATCCCCCGTATCTGTTCGTAATCTACGCATGATTTCAATCGCCCTTTCCGCTGTCTGTTTCAGAGGTTAGGGCAATCCCAGCCGAGGCCTGAATAGGAAAAATGATTGGTCAGCAACGCTGTCAAAATCCGGAGAGCAAAAAATATATATTTTCTTGAAATTTTCTTAACATTTCTCATTAGAAGCACATTGCAAAATCCCCTTAAACTTTGCTGCTTGATCAGTTCGATAACAATAAGAAGTGCGAAGATATTCGGATTATCCGGATTTTGACGATTCTCTGGTATTTCCAACTACTCATCATCGAATTACCAACACTCTTAATAGTTAAGCTAGGCTCTCTCCAATGGGAATGTGTGAAAATTGCCATGCGGGGTGTTGCCGCTCTTATGCGATACCGATTAACGGTGCTGATGTGATTCGGCTCGAACGGGAAAGCAATCTTACCTTCTGGGAATTCGCCTGCCGCTGGGCAGATCCGCAAGGCGAAATCGCAGGTAATTACGCCCCGCACTTTCATTTTCAAGATGAACCGCAGACTCCCTTTGTTATTTGCCTGAAACAGGTCGAAAGCAAAATTCATCCTGGCACACAATGTTGTCAGTTTCTTCAGGAGGGCGATAAAAGTGAAGAGCATCCACGAGGGGTGAGTCGCTGCGGAATGTATCAGGGGCGCCCTTCTGCCTGTCGAGTTTTTCCGACCAAGTACGATGTGCAAAATGAATTGCCCATTTTACACACCATTCCCGAATATGGTCGCGAAGAACACGTCCCTGCTTATAAACTTTGCCCCAAACAATGGGCCAAAGAAGATGTCGATCCGCTTGCAGTTGCCCACGAGTTGATGATTGCCCGCTACGAAGTCGGCTTCTTCAAACGAATCGCAGAGGCATGGAACCGAAGCCCCAAGCCGTGGGAATTGTTCCCTGCGTTTTTGCGCGACGTCTACGCAAGACGCATCAGCACTCAAGAAGAAGTCGAACAGGCAGAAGAAGCAGCCATGCAAAAAGAAGCCCCACAGACAATCAAGCTGTATCAATCCGATCAACCAAATCGCGAAGCTGCCTGAGATGAATCGCTGAAAGAAATCAGATGCCGCTTCAATCGGATGATGACAGTTTTCGATCCTTTGCTTCACTGGAAACATTGCAGCAGCGAGCAAAAATTCTGGCTGAAATTCGCACGTTCTTTCATCAGCAACAATACTGGGAAGTGGAAACCCCCCTGCTTTCGAGCGAATCGGTCATTGACGAACATCTGGAACCGTTCTGTGTGCCGATGAATGATCGTGACGGCACAAACCGCTATTTGCAAACATCCCCTGAATTGGCCATGAAGCGACTGCTTGCCAGTGGAGCCGACCGAATTTATCAGATTTGCAAAGCATTCCGAAAAGAAGAACAGGGGACACTTCACAATCCTGAATTCACCATGCTGGAATGGTACGCGTGCGGCGAGACCGATCAACAACAGATCGATTTTACCGAGAAGTTAATTCAACACCTCTTCGCCCAAGCGAGGCAAACTCTGCCTGCACGCTTTTTGCGACTCACTTACGAAGAAGCGTTTCGCGAAACACTTGGCGTTTCGATTTTCGATCTTGATGTCAATCAATTACAAGAACTGGCTCGGTCGCATCACATCAGTTTTTCAGAGCCGAATAACCAGTTAAATAAAACTTGTGAGGATGCAGCTCAATCCGAGCGAGACAACTGGCTCAATCTGTTACTCACTGAAAAAGTGGAACCTTTCTTAAAGAAACAACAAGCCGTTTTTCTCTATAACTACCCGGCTTCTCAGGCTGCATTGGCAAAACTTTCAGGTACTGATCCGCGAGTCGCCAAGCGATTCGAACTTTATCTGAACGGGATCGAAATCTGTAATGGCTACGACGAGTTGATCGATGCCGACGAACTGGAAAGTCGCTGCCACGAACAAAACCGATTACGTCAAACAAACGGCTCGCAAGCTCTTCCGCAACCAAAACGTTTCCTCGCAGCGATGAAAAACGGCCTCCCGCCATGTTCCGGCGTTGCACTCGGAATTGATCGCCTGATGATGTTGCTACTCGGCTGCAAATCAATCAAAGAAGTCCTCACCTTCCCGCACGAACAAGCTTAGTTCCAAAGTAGCGCAGGATTGCCTCCAATAGAATCTGCACAATGAAAGGTAATTCGTTTAACGGCAAGCCGAAGGCGACTGCGTGGACAGGTCTGCTATTACTCAAGAGTTCCAATATCACGCTCTAACTGTCGTGAAACAAATGTGCCATGATTATTCATTTACGGTATCCCAGGAAAAAAACGAAACTGTCATCACTCGGCATGATACCTGAGACGGTTGCTATCGTTTTGCTTAACGGCAAGCCTTCACCGTCCAGCCCGCCTACGCAGTCGCCTTCGGCTTGCCGTTAAACAATTGCGAGGGAAATCGGATTTGATCGGTGCAAGCAGACCATCCTACTGCATCAAAGATGCGGCAGAAATTGTTTGGCCGATGCTTACTCAATTTTTAATTCGACCAGTTCTGAAGTGACGGGTGAATTATTTGGTTTGTTTTTCTGCCCGGCAATCTCCAGATTCATTAAAGATGAGGGTTGCTGGGGTGTTGTTTCAGGAGTGCCGAACAGTACCAGCGAGACTGTTTTTGCGAAGCCTTTCCAACTGCCGAATGTTTGTTCGACGGCGGTCGCTTCGTAACCGGAATGAACCATGCAGTTGGCACACTTGGGGTTGCCGCTTTCGCTGCCGTATCGTGACCATTCGGTTTGCTGCATCAGTTCATCAAATGTTTCAGCATATCCCTCTTCAAGCAAATAACATGGTTTCTGCCAGCCGAACAGGTTGTATGTTGGATTCCCCCAGGGAGTACAGTGCAAATCCCAACGCCCTTTCAGGAATTCTAAGAAAAGTGGACTCTGATTAAACGCCCAGCTTCGTTTGGTGATCGAGAAGATTTGTTGAAACAGAGAGACCGTTTCCTGACGTGGCAAAAAGTGATTTTGATCGGGAGCTTTTTCATATTCATAACCGGGGGAAAGCATCATCCCTTCCACACCGATTGATGTCAGTTCATCGAACAGGTCTCGAACGCGAATCGGGTCGGCGTCTCGAAAAAACGTACTGTTTGTTGTCACGCGAAAGCCTTTGTCGATTGCCAGTCGAATGGCTGAAATTGCTTTTTCATAAACACCTTCCCGACAAACAGCTCGATCATGCTCCGGCTTTAATCCATCAATATGAACCGAAAAAGAAAGGTACTTGCTTGGCTTGAATCGATCCAGGTTTTTCTCCAGCAGCAAGCCGTTTGTGCAAAGGTAGATATATTTTTTCCGCTTGATCAGTCCGCGAACAATTTCATCAATCTGCGGATGCAGTAACGGTTCGCCTCCCGGAATCGAAACAATTGGGGCGCCGCATTGTTCGACGGCATCGAAGCATTGTTCGGGGGTCAAGTGGTCTCGCAAGACATCAACCGGATGTTGAATTTTCCCGCAGCCTGCACACGCCAGATTGCAACGGAACAGTGGTTCCAGCATTAATACCAGCGGGTATCGTTTGCGCCCCAGTAATCGTTGTTTCAAAACGTAAGAAGAAACGGTCCACATTTGCGAAACGGGAACACCCACGCTGACCTCCTGTCATTAAATGCGGCAGAAAACAAAAAAGAGAATGAAGCAAAATACCTTCTAACCGGTAAAGCAGACTGGGTCAAGTAATGCAGGCTGAATCACGTACCAACCTGCGGCTACGATTAGTATCTTATCAACGAAATGCTGCGAAAAATGGCAAGAAATTTTTAACACAAAGAAGAAAGAAGTGAACCACTGAGGCACCGAGAATACTGAGGCAAAACAAAAAGGAGCGACTATTTTTCAAAAAAGGGTTTCACGCAAAGACGCGGCGACGCAAAGAAAAGGGAAAAGAAATGATCCGCGACAATACACGTTCATTTGCGGTTCGAGACTTTCTGATCAGGCAGGCCTGATTACGCAGTCGCCTTCGGCTTGCCGTTAAACAATTTTCCCCTTTTTTCGTGTTTTTCGTGGTTCAACTATTTGTTTGGTTGCGACAATGCCGCGCTGGGACCTCTGTGGTTATTTTAATTTCCCTTGCTTGGTTCAGGCTACGCCGGGTTAGGTCAATCTAAAGTGGAAATCCAGGAATTGGCTGGTGGAACGCCGAGTGATTTTCCGCCATCGATTGTGATCGCGGTTCCGGTAACCATCGAAGCTGCATCGCTGAGTAGGTAAGCAATCGATTGTGCGACTTCGTTTGTTGTGATCATTCTTCCCTGAACTGCACCAAGCGGGCAGGCATCGATGACTCTTTTAATCGCTGCCTGTTTATCTTCGCAGCGATCCAGTTCGTCATCGACCATGCCGGTATTGCTGACCGGACCGGGGCAGACAGAATT
>JAJRTM010000820.1 GCA_024278285.1 Planctomycetota bacterium | reverse complement strand
TGTTGGGTGCCACGGCTCTGTGAGCCGTGCGAGCGAAATTCCAAGCTACCTTTTTCGAAAACAATGACTCTAACGCATCACGGCTCACAGAGCCGTGGCACACGAAACCGTTATTTCTCGCAACAGTTTCTCAATACAAAAGCCACTCAACCCTCTCGTTTTCCGGGTTATTTACCAGGCCAAGTTAACACCCTCGGCTCATCTAAAATATTCTGCCACTTTTTCGCAGTATTAGAAGCAATGGCCTTCTTGCGGACCCTGCTTTGTGAGCGTTAAGATTTCCGGGCCGTCTGCTTTCATGAAAATTTGATGTTCGAACTGGGCAGAAAGGCTGTGATCTTTCGTGCGGACGGTCCAGCCGTCCGGCTCGATGTAGATATCGGGGGTGCCGATGTTGATCATCGGTTCGATCGTGAAGCAGCAGCCGGGAACGATAATGCTTCTTTGTGTCGATTCATGTGGATAATGTGGCACGCCCGGCTTTTGATGGAACTCTCTGCCGATGCCGTGTCCCTGATAGCTGCGCACAACACTGTAACCGCGAGCTTCCGCGTGTCGGGTAATCGCCTTGGCGATATCGTAAATCGTGCAGTAAGGACGGGCGGCCCGAATGCCAACGTGCAGGGCATCAAAGGTTACCTGCGTTAACGCTTTTGCTTCTTTGGAAACTTCTCCCACCAAAAATGTTTCCGATTGATCGCCGTACCAGCCATCGACAATCGTTGTGATATCAACATTAACAATATCACCCTCCTGAAGAACGGTATCATCGGGAATACCATGACAGACAACATCGTTAATGCTGGTACAAATCGATTTCGGAAAGCCTTTGTAACCGAGGCAGGCAGCAGCGTGACCATGATCACGAGTGTAGCTGGCGGCCAGGCGATCCAATTCGTTCGTGGTAATGCCAGGCCGAACGTGCTCGCGCAGCACGTCCATCAACTGCGAATTAAATGCAGTCGCTTTGCGCAGCATTTGCAGTTCGTCATTCTCGTAAAGAGGGTAATCTCTACGAGGACGAGGAAGCAGGACATCACGAATTCGGGACAGATTCACCAGCAAGGCTCCATCATATTCTGAACGGGGGCAGACATACTTCACATTGTTGAGCAGGTTGAATACGGTTGCAACCTTACAGAGTAATAGATTTCCAGAGAATGCAAAACCTGAACCCGGCGATCGTTTTCTACACTTTCAGATTCCTCAAGCAGTGAGGAGCGATTTGTATGGCTTCTCAACAAGGCATGTACTATAAGAGATGCCTGTTGGAGCGAATCATGTTCAATTGGGGCTCTTTTGAAGTAACAACAACCAGGGAATGGATCAGATGCGAATTGGGGTCATCAGCGATACACACGGACACGAAGCCCACACCCAGGCTGCAATCAAAACGCTTCAGGAGCATCACATTGAGCGCGTTCTGCACTGCGGCGACGTAGGCGGCAACGAGGTTGTTTCTCAGTTTGAGCAGTGGCCGACTCATTTTGTAGCTGGGAATTGTGATTATCCGGATCAGCTTGGCCAGATCGTGAAATCGAATCAGCAACATTGGGAAGGCTTGTTTGGTGATTTGTCTCTGGCCGGAAAACGGATTGCGCTGTTGCATAGTCACGAACAACATCGATTTGACGCCGCGATTCATTCAGGCGATTACGACTTAGTCTGCTACGGTCACACCCACGTTGCAGAACATCATACCGTTGGCAAAACGAACGTCCTCAACCCCGGAGCCATGTACCGCGCCCACAAATTCACCGTGGCCATTGTTGACCTGAAAACAATGGAGATTTCACACATTGAAGTCCCATAATTACTCACGGCCAATCGATTTTCTTCGTATTCTTTGTGAGTCGCAAGTCGGATTACCAAGCGGCTTCACCTTGCCGTTAAACAATTTGTCTGTGCCTTCAGGTGCCTTCAGGTGCCTTGGGGGTATAAATGACATACACAAGTCCTAATATGTGTCAGTAGTTGTAATCACTAAAAGCATTAGGTGTTATACTATATTCTATTTGTTTTGTTTTACGGTCATTCATAAATTCTGGCATAGCCTCGAAATATTATTTAATCGTATTCTAGGTGGCATCAATATACTGGATGAATAGGTCTGGTATTAGCGGCTAGCTTCTTGCAGGATAGGCCGGCAAGTGAGCTTGCATCGTAAGGGTAACCCAGGGAAGAAATGAGGCTTTGCGCAGAGCCTTTTCTGAGGAATTCCAACTAATTTGGGGTCAATTTTTAGTTACAGACGGGTGTTGACTTGTCTTTTTCGCAAAACTGCAATACAACCCGTTGATAATTTCCCGGGATCATTATTGGTTGAATTAGCGAGACTGCTCTCTCTTCTGAAAGTCTTCAGGTTTTTCAGGGAAGCATAGATTCTTTGCTCGCTCTGTTTGTAAGGTATTCTGATAACAGTTCGTACCTTACTGTGAGTTGACATATATTATGTTTTGGTTGAGTGCCTGGAGGCGTTTGTTCAGTCTGCTTCCGAGCTTCTTTTTGGTTGTATCGTTGCGAGTTCTGTTTTCAGATTATTTCGATGAGTAAATCTATGAAACGGTTTCAGTTTCCAGCTTGGATTAACCCCCTTCTTCCTGTGTTGGCAGGTTTTGTGGGGCTTGTTCTGGTTTATTATGGTGGGATTTTTGCGTATGCGATTCAGCCGGAGACTTCCGATGTCGGGTATCGCCCGGAGCAACCGGTTCCGTTTAGTCATGCCTTGCATGCGGGTGAACTAAAGATGGATTGCAGGTATTGCCATAATACTGTTGAGTTCGCTGCTCATGCTGCGGTACCTCCGGTGGCGACCTGCTTGAATTGTCATCGTGGCAAGAATGAAAAGGGGGAAGCTGTTGCTGTTGGCATTCATGTTGACAGCCTTAAGTTGGCTCCTGTTCGTGAAGCTGCTGCTTTGGATGAGCCAATTCCCTGGCAGAGGGTGCACGACCTGCCCGATTATGTTTATTTTAATCATAGTGCTCACGTAAGTCGTGGGGTTAGTTGTGTTTCGTGCCACGGGCGTGTTGATCAAATGGAAGTTGTCGAACAGAAGGCAACGCTGGCGATGGGCTTTTGCTTGAGGTGCCATCGTAAGCCGGAAGCAAGTTTGCGACCGGTTGACCAGGTGACCAATCTGGGTTGGGAGCCTGAAGGAGACGCCAAGGCGATTGGAGCAGCGATTATGCTGGAGCGAGGAATTCATCCCAGCACTCATTGCTCAACCTGTCATCGTTAGGTGGCGATAGTTTCTGTTGTTTGTTGAGTTTAGGTTCATCTTCTAGTCGGTTACTGACACCTTCATTTTGAGATTTAGAGATTCATGGCTAACTATTGGCGAAGTCTGGAAGAGTTGCACGATAAGCCTGCTTTTCAGGAATATTTGCATCGAGAATTTCCCGAAGCGGCTTCTTTGGTTCCCGAAGGAGTTTCTCGCCGCCGGTGGTTGCAACTGATGGGGGCTTCGTTGACGCTGGCTGGCGTGGCGGGTTGTCATTGGGAAGAGGAAAAAATCGGGACTTACGCCAAGCG
>JAJRTM010000819.1 GCA_024278285.1 Planctomycetota bacterium | reverse complement strand
GTGGTCGGCATCCAGGCGTCACGCTGGCATGAACTCAAGCGACCGATTGAGCATCACGATTTGCAGGTGCTTGAACTCAAGTCGGTTGCGAAATCGACGGGCGTTGTCGTCCAGCAACAGTTCGCTTCGATTGCTGATCGATGTGGAATTCCGCTGGCGGTGCTTTCCGATCAAGGCTCGGATCTGAAGAAAGGACTCCGTTTTTCGCCGGAAATACAGTCTCAACATCCCGATCCCAGGTTGATCATCGATCTCTCGGATATCGCGCACAAGGTCGCTTCGGTCCTCAAACGAATCCTTGAACAGGATGAGCGATGGTCGCAATTTACCAGTCAATGTGGAAAAACCAAGGCAGCTATTCAGCAGACTAAACTCGCCCATTTGACGCCCCCCAAACCAAAATCGAAAGCGCGATACATGAACATTGCCAAACAGGTTCGCTGGGGGAGACGCATGGGGAATTTGTTGTCTTCGCATCGGCAAGGAAGACTGAGTGCCGTGCAGCAGGAGGAACTGCCCGCCCCGTTATTGGAGCAGAAACTGGGATGGATCGAAGAATATAAACAAGAATTGCCACAATGGCAAGAACTATCAGACATGGGCCAGGCACTCTGCCACGAAATCCGAATCGAAGGTTATCACGCCGACTCGGCAACGCTTCTGCCAGACAAACTTCCTGCGGTTCACAGCAAGCAAGCACGACAATTGCGAGAAGAAGTGATCGCCTTCGTCGCTTCGCAGTGCAAGAAAGTTCCTGCAGGCGAACGATTGCCAGGCAGTAGCGAAGTGCTTGAGTCGCTCATCGGAAAAGGGAAACGCCTGGAAGGCCAACAGAGCCAAAGCAGCTTCACCCGGCAGATCCTCGCGATGGCAAGTTCAGTGGTCACGCTCACCGAAGAAGTGCTTCAATCCGCCTTGAGAAAAGCCGGCATCAAGCATGTCAAAGCATGGTGCAGCGAGAACCTGCCGCAGTCCGTACAATCCAAACGCCACCGAGATCTGGGGCCAATAAAAAAGGAACAAAAACGGGATAACATTAAAACCACACCAACCCCAATATTTTAACAGCCCAGGCTAACGAATTGTTGATTTAGTATTTCCGAAGTCCCGTAATTCGCTTCAAGTTATCTTTGATCGCATTTTCATGTGGTCAAAGGGGTGAAAAGGGTAGTTTTGAAATAGTGTAAATGTACTAAGCATGTGCGTTCGGTGACTAAATCAACAACCCGCTAGCGCCCAGCGGTTCATGAATAATCCATTTTAAAGGGGCGATTTATTCTGCGACCAAGGCGTCTGCAAATTGATCGGGGTCGAAAAGTTGCAGGTCGTCAATTTGTTCGCCCACTCCGATATATTTAACAGGGATTCCCATTTTCTTTCGGATCGCGACAACAATTCCACCTTTTGCGGTGCCATCTAACTTGGCGAGAATCAAGCCGGTGGAATCAATAATTTCGGAAAAGACTTCTGCCTGATTCACCCCGTTTTGCCCCGTTGTTGCATCCAGAACAAGTAGGGATTCATGTGGACCTCCCGGGATTTTCTTTCCGATAACTCGATATATTTTTTCTAATTCGAGCATCAGGTTTTTCTGTGTCTGCAATCGGCCTGCGGTGTCGATAATGACGACATCTGCGCCGGTTTCCAATGCACGTTCACAACCAGAATAAGCAACGCTGGCCGGATCGGTACCGCTTGGTTTGGTGACGATATCGCAACCGATTCTTTCGCTCCACATGGTCAGTTGCTCCACCGCAGCGGCGCGAAACGTATCCCCAGCAGCCAGGACAACTTTCTTGCCCGATTGATGAAGCAGGTTGGCCAACTTGGCAATCGAAGTCGTTTTACCAACGCCGTTGACGCCAGCGACCAGAATAACAGTGGGGCCTTCCGCAGCCATTTTTAACGGGGAAAGATCATCGTTCGGATCCCAGTTGATTCCTTCTTCCCCTTTCAGCAAATCGCACAGTTTATTGCGAACAGTTTTCCAGATTTCGGTCAGGTCAACGGTTCGACCATGATGAATTTTTCGTAATTCGTCGACGATTTCCATCGAAGCGGCTACTCCCATATCCGATTCGATCAATCTTTTTTCAAATTGCGACAGATGCTCATCGGTGAGGATTTCTCCGTTTTTGAATAAGTCACGCACATCGGTCTTGAGAACCTGTGATGTCTTTTTCAAGCCTCTTTTCAGACGATCAAACAAACCCATCGTAATATTATCTTTCCTGAATGTTCTATTTCTTCAGAGTTGCAAGGATAAATCCCTGAAACTGTATTTGAAGGGGAATCATAGAAAATAGAGCGAGAGGAAGCCAGTTCATCGCTTGATAATTACAACGATATCCCTGGCTGCGTTAAGTCCCAGCGGAATATTTTGATGATTTGATTCAATGGTGATCAAATCGGCTTCATCACTTTTGGATAAAATTTCCCCTATGCTCCCAATCGTTAATTGGTGTTCACTGAGATAACGCAGAAATTCAGGATCCTGATTAAACACACGGACTAATTCAAATTGAGCCCCTTGCTCGCAAGTAGAAAGAGGCACTCCCTGGCT
>JAJRTM010000818.1 GCA_024278285.1 Planctomycetota bacterium | reverse complement strand
TGATCCACAACATCGCAACACGATTCGCATACTTTCGCGTTGTGACCAAATAGAGCACAACCGCGATGAATGCCATGATGAACAGGAAAAACAACATTGATGTTTTCAATCAGATAAAAAAGATTGTAGGTCAGGCTGTGCCTGACAGGTTTAAGTTATCATAAGCGGCAAGGCGCTAGCCGCCGGTAATCATCGAAGGGGTGATGATTTTCATACGACCATGTGTCCAACCGGCGGCTAACGCCTTGCCGCTTACTTCGTTTCTCTATAATTTGGTTGATAAAATGTGATATTATTTCGTCAGGCAGAGCCTGACTACGCTTACTGGAAATCAGGAAAGATCATTCATTAGTTGAATCAGTGGGAAAAATAATGCGACGACAACAAACCCGAATACAAGTCCGGAGCCGAGTGCGATCACCGGTTCGGTAATCGCGATAATTCGAGCTGCTTCAATCCTCGCCCGTCCTTCATACATTTCCCCCAACGCATGTAAGGCGCGGGAGAGAAAACGGGAATCGGATTGCCATTGAATCGCCTGCAATAATTCAGAATGAACGCCCGGCAAATCGCCGACTGCATCACGCAATGCTTCCCCGGATCTCAATCTTGCGACCCACAAATAAGTTGCATGGGCAATCACGGCATCGCCAGTGCTTTCACCAGCCAGCGTTAACGATTCCGCCATCGGCACTTCGTTTTCAACTAGAAAACCAAGTGAATGCGTAAAGCGAGCCATCGAAATCGCTTGCAGTATCCGCCCAAAAAAGGGAACCCGCAATTGAATCGCCCGCCTGGTATGTTTCGAGAGTAATCGCGAAAGAAAAAACAAAGCCACAATACCAGCGGCAATGCTAAGAAAAAACAGCAGTCCATACGTTTTGAAAAACCACGATATTCCTAACAGAAACGCAGTGGTAGCAGGCAACTCGATCCCAAACCCAACAAAAATATCACTGAAATCCGGAACAATGAACACCATTAAAAGAATAAACAATGTTGCCGCAAGAGAAAACATAATTGCAGGATACGCGAAGCTGAGTGTCACCCGACCGCGTAATGAAGAAAGTGATTTCACGTAAGTAACGTATTGTGTTAACGCACGCCCCGGATCGCCCGAACGAACCCCTGCACGAATAACCGCAACCAGGTCAGCCGGTGCCCCTTGTGCTTCGACGGCATCATCCAGCGACTGCCCTTGTTCGAGCTTTGCAGCAAGTCCTTCAAAATGTCTGCGAACACGACCACCACCAAACAGACTGAATTGCTGCACTTCTTGACCGAGAACACGCAAGCCGTCTTCCAGCGGGACGCCACCCGACGTCAATTCAGAAAGATGAGCCGCCAGTTCTTCCGATTCGCCACGGCTCAATCGCGAAGAAGAACCATCAGACGGACCAATGACTTCCAGTTTGATTATCGTCATCGTTCCCTGCGAAGTCAGCTCTTCACGAGCCGCCTGCACATTGTCTGCAACAAGTTCCCCCTGCTGCTGTTGACCAGTCGGGTCTTCCAGGATGTAACGATAACGAGGCATAATTATTCTTTAACAGATTTCAGGATAATTCGTGTAACAATTGTGTGAAGGGCAGAAAAACCGTGACAACGTAAAACAGGGTTGCTCCGCCGCCGATGATAATTAAGAACGCGAACGGTGCGAGTATTTTTATCCACTCCGTTGCCGTTTCTGCTCGCCGTCGATACATCTGGGCGGCGTAGTGCATCGGTCGCCCGACTTTTGAATCACTGCTCCCCAGCTTCATCAACCATTCCAAAAACGGCGGCACCTTGCCTTCGTTATGTGAAAGGGCATCTGGTGATTGGCTACTTTGAATTAGTAAATGGTCTCCACTGGCACGAGCAGCCACCTGCACCGCATGACCAAACGGCACTTGCTGTTCCATCATTGAAGCCATCAATTCGGTAAAGTTCGCCAGACGATGCAAGCGAAGAACGCCGGACAATCCGGGAATCAACCGAAGCAGAACCGCCCCGCCGGAAAGCGAAAGCATGCGAGAATCGTTACTGCGCATCCAACTGATCCACGCAAACCCAAGCATCGCCGGGAAAATCCACATCCAGAAGGTATATTTCGTGAAAATATCGTTAAGCGTTTCCAACATCGCAGGAACGGCAAGATCACCTGATTCATAAAAGCCAACAAAACCACTCGTTGTTCGCCCACCGATAAATATCAGAAGCAGATACGCAACAATCACCACCAAAATAGGGTAGAGAATTGCCTGCCCCAGTTTTCGTCGCAGTGCCAGCAGTTGCCAGATGTAAGAAGAAAACGATTCCAAAACCGCACCCAGAAAACCGCCTTCTTCACCGGCTCGCACAGTCTCGCGATAAGTACCATGAAAAACATCAGGCTGTTCATCGAGTGAGTCTGCCAACGAATGTCCCCGCCGTAAAGATTCAATCAACAAACCGATAACATGCCGAAGTTTACCATGAGATCCTTCACTGGTAATTTGAAGCGTTTCCTCCATCGGTGCCTGCCCCTTAACCACAGAGACAAGCAGATCATTGAACTCCAGCAGTTCTTCCAGGCTGAATTCAGATTTCCCGACACGAAACGGATTCACTTTATTTCCTTAAAAGACGAACACCAAACGAATAGCTTTTCTAAACAGCCCCCAAAACTCGGACCATTTCCATCGGACTGACTTCCAACTCTTCCACTAATTGTTCTGCACGGTCCCGCAAACTGATGACTCCCGCTTGTTTCACTAAATCATTCAATGTCTTTACATCTTGACGACTTAAAATCGATTGAGCAATTGTCGGGAGGTCTGGATCGAGAACTTCTGAAATAACCCGTCTTCCATGATGTCCCGTTCCGCGACATTTCGGGCAGCCATTCGGAATCGCCACCTCTTCAAACCGCCCGTCATGCAAATGCTGTGAATCTTTTGAAATTGTTTTGCAATCGCATAAGGTTCGCATCAATCGTTGACTGAAAACAGCCAGTAATCCACTACGTAACAGATAAGGTTCAATCCCCATATCACTGAGTCGATTTAACGCTCTGGTACAAGAACCGGCATGAAAAGTGGTGAG
>JAJRTM010000817.1 GCA_024278285.1 Planctomycetota bacterium | reverse complement strand
TACCGGGGAGAGCGAATGAGAAACAACCGCCTCTGCTTCAGCGACAGGAGCAGGCGCCATCGCCTGGAGGCGGACCTGCCTGGTGATAATCAACAACAGCAAAATTAAAGCGCCCATCGCACAAACCAGCACTGCCAGAAATGGAAACAGTGAGACTGAAAGTTCAGATTGTGAACGGCGACGGGACATGAATAGAATTCATAAAATAACGTTACAGGTAGTAAGGTGCGTCGTGACGCACCTTGTTAAGTATCGATCAAATAATAACTGTCTGATTTCATCTTCTTTGTTTGGCCAAAGGCCTCTTTCACCACAGCCTGGGGCAACGCCCCAGGTAGAATTGTTTGATTGCTCTTTTTGGCTGAAAGCCATAATCAATGCTTTTGTTTATGGCTTTCAGCCAAAAGGTTGACGACTCATCTGTTCCTGGGGCGTTGCCCCAGGCTATGATAATTTTGGCCTTCAGCCAAGAAAACAAAACATCAAGGATACAACAGTAATTGTTCGAGCGATACGAATCACATCACACGAACAATCTGGTACGTCGAGGCGCCCCCTACCGTTTTTTTTCAGGCGGCTCGATTTTGTACGTTTACCTTGGCATTAAGTAATTGAATTGCAGCGGTGAGTGCGTTGAGTGTTTGATCTAACGTGGCGGTAATTTGACTCGCATCGAGTGAGGCGTGCAATTGTTGTTGAGTTGCTGTGAGTTGCTGCTGTTTATCGACAAGGCTTAAAATTAAAGAAGTATGTTCACGAAGATGTTCGGTTTGCTCTGTGATCCCCTGCCCCACGCCGCATAATGTCTGATTCCAATGATCAATCGCTGTTTCGATTTTTGTTCCCAGTACGAGTGAAAGTTGCTGTTCATCGCTGCGAATTTCGGCCAAATGTGTTTGATGCGAGTCGAGCGTTGCAGTCACACCAGAATGTAATGTTTCGGCAAAATGATGATGGTCACGATCAATCGATTCGGTCATCCGTTGTTGAAGTTCATCCAGACGTGTTTTCCAGAGTTCGCCTGCCTGTTCAATAATTCTCTCGGAAGCTTCTGTCAAATTCTGAGCCATGATCGCGTGTTGATCGAGAAAGTTTTGATCGCTGTTTGGCTGAAGCACAAAACAAAGGCGGTTGTCGAGTTGCTGATCGACTTTATTGAGGATTTCTTCCTGTCTGTTTCTGATTAAATAGGTTGTAAAAACCAGTCCCAATGAAAGCGTGAGCGAAAGGGCAGTGGTATCAAACGCGACCGCTAACCCGCCGGTTACTTCGGGCAGGGATTGATCGAGTTGATCGGGAGTAACATTGGCGATTGCGAGTGTGATCCCCATCACCGTTCCCAGAAAACCAAGAATCGGAACCGCCCAACTGACGGTATTCACAAAGCCGAGTTTGCGTTGAGCCAGATCGTGTTCCAGATCGGAATAATGTCTGAGATGTTCTTCCAGTTTTTCGCCTGTTGGTCGCTGCGAAACGTAAACCAAACCTTCCTGCAATCTGCGACCGGCTATCGTTTCCTGAATCGCTGCCCCTGCATTAACCCAGAATTCCTGAAGTGATTGAAGGATATGATTCCTTCCCTGCCCTGCATTTTCTGCGATAGAAATCAGAGCGACATCCACCTGATTGACCGCTTTGTTTTCCGAGCTTAAATCAATCCAGCGAATAATCAGTGTCGCCATGCCGAGAAAGAATAATCCCATCGTGACATATTCCAGCGGATGACTGGTGCAGTAACGAACAAGCAGATCTTGTTGGACTGGGATGTATGGCAAAGAGGTGTAAAACAGGATATATGAGAGAGTTCCCCATAACAGTGGATTTTTCCACCAGCCCGACAAAATGGACTTGCCTGAAGGATTCGGTTGTGAGCTATTTGTTTCTGAATGAGGCATCTGTTTAGCATCCTGCTACAGTAATAAATCCATTTGAGGGAACGTAACAATCTCCCGGTTATTATCGGTAAAGCGAACCTGTTTTCGTGAATCGGACCAAAAAGAAAAGTCTATCCCCGCCTCCCTGTCTACCCATTCCTCCCATTCCTGTGTCTTTTTGCGATATTCCCAACAAAAAAAGCCATACATGTAAAAGTGTATGGCTGAAAGTTGGGGTGATGAGTCGTTTTTTACAGACAGGAATGTCTGTGCTCCCGAATTAATTGGCTTGCATCAGGTAAGTGAGTAAGTCTGCCATTGCGGCGACATCGATTTCTTTTTCGAGACCTTCGGGCATTAACGAAAGGCCGCTGCTTTGCATTTCTTCGATATCGATTCGGCTTACGACAGAGGTTTTACTTTCTGCACGTTTCAGGGTGACCGTTGTCGCATTTTGGGCAGCGAGAATACCGGTGTGTGAACGCCCTTGTGTGGTGATGATCAGATAGCTCAAATAATCAGGGGTCACTTCTCGACTGGGGTCGAGAACGTTGATGAGGATTGCTTCTTTACCGCGGTTTTTGAAGGTTGCCAGGTTCGGGCCAATCTCTTCCCCTTTTCCTTCGAGTTTATGACAAACCGCACAACTTTTGATGAAGATTTTACGTCCCGTTTCAACATTTCCCTGCTTTTGAATCGCAGGGGAATATTTTTTAACGATGCTTGCTCGCGGAGTTTTATTCATTTGCGAAACCAGTTGGTCAGCCAGTTTTTTCACTGCACTGTTTTTTGAACCTTGCAGCAGTTTCAAGCGGATGCTGTTCAAGTCAGATTTCGGAACATCCCCTTTTGAAGCAGCGGTGAGAAAACTGATCGCCCATGCTGGATTGCTTAGAAGTATTTCCTGTGATTCACGCCTTAGATGCGGACTGAGCGAGGCCCATTGTTCGATCAGAATCGCATCGAGTTTGCAATTTGGAATTGAAGAAAGTGTTTCGAGAGCTGCCGTTTGAACTTCGGGAGATTCCTGGTTATCGAGCAGATCGAATAACAATTTCTGATCGCCTTCTTCTGGAGCAACGCTGAGTGTTTGAATGGCTGAAATTCGCTCTTCCATTTTGAGAGATCGATCAATAACCTGCTTGCGGGATTTGGTCATTAAATCGCTGAGCATTTTTTTAAGTGGATCGGACTGACCAGAAATATTTTTATCAAGCGAACCCTTTGAGCCGGACAGGTTGGTCAGATAAAACTGGAACATTTTCTGTTTTGCCGGTTCTGTCAATCCGTTTTTCGAAGTTAATAATCGGATCATCTGAGCCAGATCATCCTGATGCCCTCTACGAGCGAGAATTTCAATCATGCTGTTAAGAAGAGCTGTTGAGCCAGAGCGTTTGAGGAATGCTTTGTCCTGCGCCAGTGTATTGAGTAGTTGCCCCAATTCCTGATCGATCGAACTGAGTAGCGCGAAACGAATCCAACTATCTTGCGAATCGGATTTGAGCAATTTCAGAAGTAATGGAGATCGCGATGCAACGGGGAACTCGCCAAGTGAAAACACGAGTTGATATTTGACTAAAAGCGAATCATCGTTAACAAGTTTTGCGAGTTGTGAACGAATGGCGGAATCATCCGGAAATTGTTCCGAAAGTTTGAGGGCATGGACTCGCATCATTGGGTAATCGTCCTGCATTCGCTGGGCGATGATATCCGCAGTAAGCAGATTCATTCCCGCGAGCAGATACATCGCATGCAAACGACCGAGCGGTTCTTTCACCTTCGTTGCTTGAAATAACTGGGACAAAACGGAATGGTCCTGCCTTTCGTACAGAACCCGACTCGCGGTCTCACGATGCCAGGAGTTGGGATGTTTGAGTAATGCAACCAGTTCGGCTGCACTCATTTTGCTCATTTTAGGAGCTGATCGCTGTTTGAATCCATCGGGAACGACACGGTAAAGGCGACCGCGGTCTCGTCCGCTGTTTAAGTCGAGGTGTTTTTTGATCATCGGCGGCAAACTCCACGGATGCTCGATCACTTCGCGATACATATCGAGAATGTGCAGCGTTCCATCAGGAGCATTCGCGTATTGCACGGGGCGGAACCAGATATCGGTTGAGGAAACGAATTCGGAATTTTTATCGATTCGTGTTCCTGTAAACAGAACGCCGTTCGGGACTAAGCGTTTGCGGTGGACCAGGTTACTGCCAACATCTCCAGAGAAGGCGAGCCCTTTAGAATCTGCGGGGTAGGCATCTCCCCGATAAATGACGGCTCCTGTTGAACCGGTAAAGTAACCGGCTGGCCGCCCTCCCCCTTCGACAACACCTTTGACTTGTTTGGAAGCTCGCAAACGCGTTCGCACAATCCGCCAAGGTTCGACGGGAGAAATTCGGAACACGGGAGCCTGCCCGCCATCATCGGCAATGCTTCGGCGAGAACTGGGTGACCTCAAATACGGGTTACGGGCAGCATATTTGTCATCGTAAGTAATCATCTGCAAGTGATCGCTGTTAGAGCAAACGAACTTTCGCCCCCAGTCATCGAATGACATTCCATGCTGAGCACCGCCGCTTTCCGGGCGGATATCCAACGTGTTTGGATT
>JAJRTM010000816.1 GCA_024278285.1 Planctomycetota bacterium | reverse complement strand
CAGACAATTTCCGGAGGGGCATCTGCATCAAGCCAATACTCTTTTGCCAGATGTGCGTGCTGTGTATCGAGATAGTGACAGATAACGGTTGCCTGCGGATTCTGATCGGCAAGAAACCCCGCCAATTGTGCACGTCCCGTACTGACCCACAATATTTTCGAAGCACTCAGCGAAGCAGTCTGTTCAATCAATAAACGTTCTTCGGTACGAGGCGGAATATAGACCAGGTCATCATCTTCACTGATCGAAGAATGATGAGATTTTCTTTTTCGAGAAGGCTTCTTATCTTTTTTACGACTCTTCATAAATTTCAATTACCGTCATTTAACCCGGCTTAGTTGACACCAAACAAGGGAATCTCTTTTAGTTAAAAATCATTATAGAACGGAGGGTAGACATTCTTGTCTGCCTTTACTACGGCATCATCAAACGAGACAGACGCCGAATGACTGTACTCCTATTGAATGAAAGAGGTTCTCACAAGTGAAAGAGGCACTCTAACACCAGTGGGCCACGGTTGCACAGCACTTGATGTTTGTTTCATTGATCAACAAGAGCTTGACTGGGAATTGGAATTCCACGCCAACTTAACGAATCTCGCCAGATGTTGAACTCATCTTAAAGGGAGGAGAGGCTTTCAACAACTCGAACACGATCTGCTGACCTTTATTGTTGGGGTGCATGCCGTCAAGCAACAGGTCATCGACAGATCGCCCTTTCTGCTTGCCATATTTTTCAAAGGCAGTATAAACATCAACCACGGGTATTAATTCCTCTCTCCCAATTCGTTGTACAACTTTTGCATATTGAACCAGCAGGACATTGAATCCACTTTTCTCGTCAGGCAAATAGGGGGACTTGCCGTACAGTTTCTTGAGACTTGGCGTCCACCTCAAGCAATTCGGTGTCATCAGCACAACCTGTATTTCTTTGCGTTTCAGTTGCCGGATAAAATTGCGGAGATTTGCTTCATATTCTTGCAGACTCACACGCGGTTTTACAGCAGGAGGTGTTTTCCACACATCGACAGCAGCATCGTTAATACCAAACTGAATAATGACAATATCCGGCTTCTTTGCCAAAACATCAGTTTCAAACCGAGACATTGCCCGTCTGGTGGTATTGCCCCCCACGCCTGCGTTGATAACTTTTGCATCGAGTTTTCGTCCAATAAGCTCACGTTGAAGTAAATCTGCATAAACTTTTAATTCCCCCCGAGGCGCGGTTGTTGAATCACCAAAAGCAACAACGACTAATTCCGCCGCTCGCAAACGGGAGAAAGGGGTGCAAGAAGAAGTGATCAGAACCAGAAACGTCAGCAATACGACCCTCATATTAATTTGATCATTATAAAATAAATGGTTCAAGTGTTTCTTCATTCTGGCTGGTTCCATCAATTCTGCACTTTAGCGATGTGGATACTAATAAGGGACTGCAGTGCAGGCCATATTTACGGTTTAATGGATAGTTTTACAACCAATATTCACATTTCCGTTATTGTTCCGATTCACCTGTTTTGGGTAACAGAGAGAATTGTCATTAATAATGATAACCTCAATTTTGTTGAGGGGAAATTAACAGTCGAACTATTTTCTGCATTGGTTGATGTCGATAACCTGACACAGGATACTTTCTCCCGTTATCAAAATCACTTCGATTCTGCTGATTCCCTTGTAAAACCAACGGGACCGGGCAATATCAACTGGATCGGTTTACCCAGCAGGGGTGCACATTGGGGTTTGCGAGGCTCTGTGAAAGAAGGGAAGTAGGGTACGCTGTGCGTACCACGTCCACAGGGCAGTAACTGCTATAATGGCAATATTGTTTCTCTGGCGTAAGTCACCATTGGTGTGCACAGCACACCCTACACTGCTACAATTTGTACGACATCACAAACCCCAAGGTGCACCCACCCGGCAGCCCAAGTTAAGCCGAACAAGATTCTTCACTCATGGAAGACGGAACGATTCCGTTTGAAATTCGCAGTAGCAGTTTACAGGCAAGTAATTAAGGCAAGCGGCAGTGAAAAATTACTGTCTGATTTTATTTGAAAACACCAACCGGACAAACGGCAACGCAATCGCCACACGCGATGCAGTTTGATTCTTCCATGCTGCGGTCTGCATCGAAAATAATGTGCGTGCCAGCGCCTCTTTCTGCACGAGCGATAATCTGCAGATCGCCACACGCCTGAATGCAACGATCACACAGAATACATCCATCGAGCTGAACCTGGATGTTGTCGGAAGAGAGATCTTCCCGGGATGTTTTTTCAATTGTATCGAAGCGTTTTTCTCGAATGCCGTGTTTGCGGGCAAGTTGAACGAGTTGGCATTTTTGTTCTCCGCCACAAACATTTTTGTCGCATGGGCCATGCTCAGCGAGTGCGAGTTCGAGTACCACTCGGCGAGCTTTTTGAACAACGGGAAGTTGTGTTTCGACTTCCATCCCCTCAGCAGCCGGTGTCGCACAGGCGGGGACCAGGCCACGACGATCAATGATCGCAACCGAGCAAACGCGGCAAACTCCTCGCGCAGGCCGACCGGGTAAAAAGCAGAGAGTGGGAATAATAACTCCCGCTTTTTTTGCGGCTTCCAATAACGAGGTACCAGCACGAACCTTCACTTCGGTTCCATCAATTGTTAGCGTGACATACTGCATAACGGACACTGCTCCTCTCCGGTGACACAAAGATGTTGTTCAATCAATTCGGGCCAGTATTTCAAAACAGAAAGCATGCGCGCGGGTGAGGCAACGCCAAGCCCGCAAATCGAGGTCAACTGCACAACTTCTGCCAGTTCTTCAAGCAGTTGGATATCATTTTCGCGAGTTTCTTTGTCCAAAATACGCTGCCAGATATTCGCCATCTGCACCGTTCCAACGCGACACGGCGTGCATCGTCCACACGATTCATCACGGAAAAACTGGATCGATTTCATTGCTTCTCTCAGCAGGCATTCTCTGTTGGAAACAATTCGCACGGTTCCGGTTCCCAGCATGGTCCCAATCGGGCGTAGTGCAGTTTGCAAAAATTCGGTATCGAGACAATCAGGCGGAAGGAACCCGCCGGAGGGGCCGCCGACCGCAATCGCCTGCAACTCTTCCCCTTCTGGTAAACCGCCTCCCATTTCCAGAATGTCACTCAAGCGAATTCCCAGCGGTACTTCATAAATACCTGGTTTCCGTACACAGCCGATAAGAGAGACCAGTTTTTGACCATGTCCATCCGCAAGAAACCACTTTGCCCCGTTGCGTAAAATGGAAGGAAGCCAGCTTACCGTTTCTATATTTTGCACAAGTGTCGGGCGTCCCCACAATCCTCGTTCGGTGGGGAAGGGTGGTCTTAATTGTGGTTCGCCCCGGCGAGATTCCAAAAATTCGATCAACGCCGTTTCTTCGCCAATCACATACAAATCGGGCCCCGTTACAATTTGAATGTTGGGCAGCAGCGATTCATCGACTGTTTGGCGCAGTTGTTCCAACGCTTCGGTCAACGCAATCTGACCTTCTTCACATTGTGACGTGACCACAATAATGACATCAGTTGCTTCCACGGTCCAGGCTGCAATCGCGATTCCTTCCATCGTGACGGACGCATGATTTCGCATCACATAGCGATCTTTGAAGGTTTCCGGTTCGCCTTCCTGTCCATTG
>JAJRTM010000815.1 GCA_024278285.1 Planctomycetota bacterium | reverse complement strand
TTCTTTCTGAAGCAATTGATGGTGCTGTTTATGCTGCCTTGGCAAGCCCTCAAGGAATGCTACTTTCTGATACACCACTCGCACAGCAAATAGTCTCAGGAGGCTCATTTTGAGCGATGAGATCGTGCCAAATAAAGTGGGGCTGGATAGTTCTGAAGTTAAAGAGTCTATCGAGCATCTTCAATCTGAAAGCGTGCAACCATCAACTACCGGCCTAACGGGACCGGTCATTTTGATTCTGATGGCCATTCTAGGAGTAGGCTTTCTACTGCGCACCCAGCACCTTTCTACCATCAGCTTCTGGTTTGATGAAGCCTGTTCCTGGAGAATCAGCCAATTCCCGTTAAGTGAAAGATTGGATGCCATTTCTCGTGATGCACACCCGCCGCTTTACTATTTTGTATTGAGTGGATGGATGACTCTTTTCGGGAATAGTGTGAGCGCGGCTCGCAGCCTCAGCGTGCTATTTGGCCTTCTGACAATCCTGGCTGCCTGGTGGTTTACTCGAATTGCGGTAGCCCAAACTCAAAGAATAACAGAGATTGAGCATAAAGGACTGGAACACGAAATCGTTCCCATTTTAGCTGCTATATTGGTGGCAATCAGTCCGTTACAAATTGAAATGAGCCTTGAAGCTCGCCCCTACACGATTGGAACATTTTTAGCCATTGTGGGAGGGACATTTTTGTTGCGTGCAATTCGCACTCCCTCAAAATTTATTAATTGGGTTGGGTTTACCCTGGCAACCGCTGCTGTTTCATTAACGCATTATTACGGTTTGTGGACCCTCGCAGCTTTCTTATTGATTGCCATTATTGAAGCAATTATCAGTCTTACTCGCAGCGGTTGGGTAACCCGCACCAAGCAACTTACAGCAGGCGCAATCCTTTCGGGTTGGGCCATACAAATGATCTGGCTGCCCTGGGTTTCGACATTTATGTTTCAACGAGCACGGACCGATCACCAGCTTTGGATGGCACCATTTAGTTTTGATGGCTTCAATAATGCCATGTGGAAAGTTTTGGCGGGAGGGAAAACATCGATCATCTGGCCTGATTACGCATGGATTGCATCGCTCTTTTTCCTGCTGATAGGGATACTGCTCTTTATTTCTCGAACCCAAGAAAAACGGTTGACTGCAATAGCATTTCTGCTTCCACCATTTGCTGTGATCGTGTACGGAATGTTGATTCGTAACATTCTTGGGGTACGTTATTTAATCTTTGCACACGTCTTCTTTCTCATCGGCTTGGTCATTCTATTAGGACGTGGAAAGTTTCCTTATTTGCGCTACGCCTGCCTCGTACTTGTCTTTTCGTGGACAGGTTATTGGACATACCAATTTTCGAGTCACCGAGATTATCTCGCCAGTTTCCCCGGAACCAGAACCGCGATTTCTTATCTGAATGAAAATCGAATTTCCAGCGAACCAGTAATTTGCAGTTCTCCTTTTGTATTGACCATCGCACTGCAATATGTTGACGAAAGCAAATCAATGTATACTGAGTATCACGGCAACCATCGTTCCAACATACTAAGTGGTCCAAGTATCAAACTCTCTGATTACGAAAGCGTCCCCCAGCTATTAAAATCTCATCCTCGGACATTGTGGACCATAGATGCAATTGGATTATTTGGTGGAGTTCATACGGTTGATATTCCTCCAGAATATATTCTCGTTAACGAAGAGAGATTTTCAGAACGTTTTGGCTACCGAATGGATCTACTCGTAAAAAAATATCACTTGAAATAAGCCTGAGACCATTTGCATTAGAAAATTATTGTAATATTTGAGCAACACTTTTGTTTCCAGTAAGATGCTTTAGACGCGATGAAAGCACGGACGTTTTATTCATCGGCTCGCGGTCGCAAAACTGGTTCTAAAAGACGAATCAAGGGAGTTTCTTTTCAGAAACGTTTGCTCGCAGAAACACCAGACAACAAATTGCAGCAAGTTGTCAAGTTGCCCCGTTCTCAACAAAACTCTCTTCAGTCAGTTGATCTTTCAACAGATCAAAATGTTTCTGTTGTTCTCAATAAGTTGCTTTCGCAATGCGAAGCCAGTGAGGCGGGAACTGCCCTTGTGCCTTGGTTTTGTGATGCACTCCCATCTCCTAACCCGGCGTAGCCGGAACCAAACAGGAAAAATAAAATTTACCACAGAGACTCAGAGGCCACGGAGAAAAATACTCACGCAAAGACGCAAAGACGGTAGAGTAGAGGAGGGATTATTCGTCCCTCCCCCCTCGTCCCACCGGACGTGCGGATTTCCCGCATCCGGCGGTCCGGAAGTTTCTCGCCATCAGGCACACGCAGAATCACGACGGTTTCTTCAATTTCTGTAAACCCAATTTATCATACAAATGAGAATACATCGTCACCCCGTCGCCGGGACGACAACCGCGTTGACTGCGACGTTTCAAGTGCAAACCTACTCGATCCTGAACGAATTTATTCAACGTACCAAAAGCACGGCGAGGGTGACCGTAATGGCATGCTCCCCAAAAGTTGATCCACTTGTTATGAGAGTCTCACCGATTTGAAATGTCAAAGGAGACTCGAAAATGGCGAAGAAACGTAAACGGCACACGCCGGAGCAAATTGTCAAAAAGTTGCGTGATG
This sequence comes from Planctomycetota bacterium, assembly GCA_024278285.1. Taxonomy (GTDB): domain Bacteria; phylum Planctomycetota; class Planctomycetia; order Planctomycetales; family Planctomycetaceae; genus Rubinisphaera. Next base: position 13,199 of record JAJRTM010000815.1, on the reverse strand, counting down.
CAGACGCGATGCTCAATGCTGGCCAGGAGCTGGCTGTTGTTCTGCAATCGCTGGAAATCAGTGAAGCGACTTTTCATCGTTGGCGGAATCAGTACGGCGGCATGAAGTCCGAACAAGCCAAGCGACTCAAACAGCTCGAAGATGAAAACCGGCGGCTGAAGGAAATTGTGGCGGACAAGGAACTGGATATCCGCATGCTGAAATTTGTCGCGGAGGGAAACTGATGAGCTCTTCCCGGAAACGAACTGCTGTCGAAAAAGCCCAACAGCAGTTCGAAGTTTCTGAGCGAAGAGCCTGCACAACCATTGACCAGCCTCGCAGCACTCAGCGATACACAGCACGCGTTCGGGAAGATGAACCGAAGCTGATCAAGTGCATCTTAGAACTGGTTCGAAAATATCCGCGTTACGGCTATCGATTCATCACCGCCAAGTTGCAACAGGCCGGCTGGGCGATCAACGCCAAGCGCGTCTATCGAATTTGGCGGCGTGAAGGATTGAAAGTTCCGCAGAAAAAACGAAAGAAGCAACGCCTGGGAACCAGTAAAAATGCTTGTATGCGTAGGCGATCTACGAAAATGAACGATGTTTGGAGTTGGGACTTTACGTTTGATCGAACCACCAGCGGCTCGGCGTTGAAATGGTTTTCGATCATCGATGAATACACTCGTGAGAATTTGTGTTTGAAAGTCGGACGCAGTATCACGAGTGAAGATGTGATTGATGCGTTGGCGGAAATCATTTCGAAACGAGGCGTGCCGAATCACATCCGCAGCGATAACGGTCCGGAGTTCGTAGCGAAATCCATTCAGAAGTGGCTCAAGAAACTGGAGGTTCAAACGATGTATATCCAACCGGGCAGCCCGTGGGAAAACGGCTATGCAGAAAGTTTCAACAGTCGCTTTCGCGATGAATTCTTAGCGACCGAGGAATTTGAGAATATCCGATCTGCTCGTCGGATGACAAGGAATTGGCGAACCGAGTACAATGAATCTCGTCCTCACAGTTCGCTGGGCTATCGGACGCCGAAGCAGTTTGCGTTAGAGCAGCGTTCAGCTCCAGCTCCACAAACGAGGACCGCCTCGTCCCCCTTCACGATCACCGCGGCCTCATCGCTTGTGCAGGCCGAGGCGATAGCGAAGACGAACGAGGCTCAGCACAATCACAGAAAAACAACAAAAAACCGAACCCAACTTACCCAACCCGAACTCTCATAACGAGTGGTACATAAAATGGGGGCAGGTCAGTAACTAAAATAACGACCCCAACCCTGCACTACACGATTGACTTGCTTCACCAAAGTTGGTGAGGGGACAAAGCAATGGCGAGTGCTGGCTAATTGACGAAGCTTCTCTCGAAAACGAGATTGAGATTTCAAACTCGGACCAACGTGCAGATAGTTTCCCGTTCCATAAATCGAACGTTCATACCGCATGGTAAAACCGAGAAAATCCAATCCTTCCCCGCGAGCCATGTGGACCACGCGAGTCTTCTTGCGATTGATCGTCAAATCAAACCGACCTTCCAACATTGATTCAATCCAATCACGCAAACGACTTCCCTGATACTTCGCCAACACCACAAAATCGTCAGCATACCGTACCAAAGAGGCATTCGCCCAACGAGCAGGACCTTCACTGCCGTAGAACAGCACCTCAAACCAGTGCAGATAAATGTTCGCCAACAAGGGAGAAATCACTCCCCCCTGCGGCGTTCCGCTTTTCGGTTTGCGAGTTGTCCGCTGGCCTTTCTCATCCTGTTCATCAATCGGAGCTTGCAGCCACATGCGGAACAACTTCAATACCTTTTGATCGGCAATGCGATGTTCCAAACAGGCCATCAGCTTCGCGTGAGGGATCGTATCGAAATACCCCTGCAAGTCCGCATCGTACACATCCCGTTTTCCCTTTGCCAATTCGCTGCGGATTGCATCGAGAGCCTGATGAGCATTCTTACCCGGTCGGAACCCGAAGGAACTCTCCCGAAAGTCTGCTTCAAAAATCGGCTCGACAATCAACAATACCGCCATCTGAACGACACGGTCACGAACAGTCGGAATGCCCAGCGGGCGAGTTCCACCATCCGGTTTGGGAATGTGAACGCGCTTCACCGCAGAGGGTCGATAACGCTTCGCTTTCAAATCTTCATGCAGTTCCGTTACAAAATTAGAAACGCCACTGAGTGTTTCTTCGATATCCTCAAAACGAACACCGTCCACACCCGCAGCACTTTTCAATTTACGAACCTGCTGGTAGGCTGCCAGCAAAACATCAGGCCGATAGATGCGATCGTACAAAGCGTAAAATCGAAACTTCGGCTCCTGCTTCGCCTTCTGGCCAAGTCCTCGACGCAGATTGGAAACTTTCAAAGGCAAGTTCCGTCTACCCAGCGGGTCTACTGGAGTTGACTCTTCTTCCGTAGTGGGTTTCATAACCAAGCGGTTCTCCTAAATCGTTGCCAAAAACATAACTTCCGTAAGGCTCCTTCGCTCCACGAGAGTTACCCCGTTTCAGCACTACTATGAGCCTCGCCGACTTCCGACCGAACCGAAAAGCAGTTATGGATTCCTGCGATTCGTTGAGCTGGGACTCATTCAGACGGACCTCCCAGGTTCCTGATTGTTCTGTCGCTGCCCGCTGTCTCCAAGCACCCCGAGGAGTTTTGCTGCTGCTCACGCTTGTGACTTCGCAACAAATTCTGGTTTCGCCATCTCTGGCAGGTTGACCACTCCCAAAAGTGTAACGAGGCCGAATCGAGTTCACGCATATGCATTACGGCTGGCAACTTCGTCGTCAGGGGCTTCACCAAAGCAGATTACTCCACCCGGTGCCCTGTTGACTTTATGGCTCACAAGCATTTACCATATTCAGTACCTTTCAACTAAAAAGAACAACCAAACTTACCTGGCACACCAAAGACGCAAAGACGCGACGACGCAAAGAGTTTCCCACATTGCGTTCTCAAATTAGTGAGATTCGAAAGAACGAATGAAACCACGTTGAAATGTGTTTCTTTTTCTTTTTTGTTTTTCCTTGCGTCGCCGCGTCTTTGCGTGAAACTCTTTTTCAAAAATCAGACACCTCTTTTGGCTTTGCCTCAGTGTTATCCGTGTCTCGGTGGTTTACATTTTTCTTTTTCGTGGCAAAAACATCCTGCCACTTTTGCGCAGCATTTCATTGATAAGATACTAAAAGTCGTAAGGATTACCTTGCTGATCTCTCTGCGTTTTTTGCCTTTATGCGGGAATCTGGTATTCATCCATTTGATGTGACTGGGGATCATGTGCGGCTTTATAAGGAGGCGATGCTTCAATCTGGAAAGAAGGCAAGCACGGTGGCTCGTGCGTTATCTGTTTTACGTGGAACGTATGAGCAATTCGGCAAGAAAGGATTTGTGGCTTGGAATGTTGTGAGTGATATTCAGGCAGTCACATCGCCGCGTGTTGATAAGAATACGACGCCTTCCTTGAGTGAAAAAGAAGCGATTGCACTACTTGAAGCACCAGATACTTCGAAACCGCTGGGGATGCGGGACCAGGCGTTATTGTTTGTTTATTTCAAAACGGCTTGTCGCAGCAGTGCGATTTCCAAAGCCAAAGTTGGTGACTTGGAGCAAACTGATACCGACTGGTATCTTGTTGTCACAGAAAAGGGCAACCGCACGCGACGGCTCGCATTATTGGAATCCGCACCGTTTGTTCTGCATTGGATTGAAAGAGCAGAAATACAAAATGATCCACTTGCTCCCCTCTTTCCGGCTTTGGATCGAGATCGTAAAACTCCCACAACGCGGCATCTTGCTGGCAGAACAATTCTTTACACCATTAAAAAGTATGCCAGACAAGTTGGTCTGGAAGTTGATCGACTCGACCGACGCGGAATCTGCACACACTCTTTGCGTAAAACGGCCCTGAACAATGCTTTGAAACATGGAGCCAAGATTGAGCAAGTTCAACAATGGGCAGGCCATCAGGATATTCGTACGACTCAGGAATACGTTGAGTATCACGCCAAAGATGCTGAAACAGCCGCCCGGTTCAATCAGATTCGACCGCGAATCTCTTGATTAAAGTGGTGGATTCAATTTTGAAATGAAATTATTTTTGATTTGAAAAAAAGTGACATTCGTGGGATGGTTTGTTTTGTTCGAAACAGATCATCAATTCTTCAAGAGAAAGCCACGAATGTCACACGAGCATCTTACTATCGAAGAGCGGGAAGTCATAGCAAAAATGATTTTCGCAGGTTACAACAACACAGAAATCGCCAAGCAGCTGAACCGCTCCCCCAGCACCATTGGACGGGAACTGAAGCGAAATCAAGACTCTCGAAAAAAATACTCTGCCAGTAAAGCAGATCGAAAATCCAAACGCCGTCGCAAAGAAGGCAAGTTGCCCTGGAGACTGGGTTACGGCCCGCTTAAAGAATTCGTTATCGATAAATTGAAAGAAAAATGGTCGCCGGAACAGCTCGCCGGTCAGCTTCCGATTCTCTTTCCAGCCAACAGGAAAATGAGGATCTCAATAGAGTCCATTTACGCCTGGATCCGTGGGAATAAATCGGTAGGCGGCCCTATGTACAAGCATCTTCGACAGGCAGGAAAAAAACGACGTAAACGCTATGGCACAGGCGAATCACGTGGTCAGATTGCAAATCGTAAACTGCTTCAGCAGCGTCCGGCTTCGGCCAATAACCGAACGCGATTTGGTCATTGGGAATCGGATACCGTTGAGGGAAAAAAGGGAACCGGCTATCTGGTTGCCAGCTATCTTCCGGACAAGAAATCTGAGACCTTAAACAGCGAAACCGTGCGGGCCTTTTCAACGATTCCCTCAGAACTGGTTCGCACTTTAACGACCGATAACGGGAAAGAGTTTGCTGGACATGAAAGCCTGGAGAAGAGCCTGCAATGTTCGATCTACTTTGCTGATCCGCATTCACCCTGGCAGCGTGGTCAAAATGAAAACACGAATGGATTGTTACGTCAATACTGGAGTTCCCCAAAGGGAGCGACTTCAGCAAACTGAGTTCACAGCAACTCAGGCAGGCTATTTCCGCCCTGAATAACAGACCTCGAAAAAAGTACCAATTCAAAACACCCCACGAATTACTGATGCCAAAAATAATTGCATTTCAAAATTGAATCCACCAGTAATAATTGAGTGTTGTTCACATCTCTTCCAGGAATTCAAATTGCGCCGCAGGGTGATTGCTGATAATCTCAATCTGGTCAAAAAAAGATAAGCTCACTTTACACAACCTGAATGAAGGAAATTACAAACGGGAATTTCGGCTTACTTATTGCGTTCCTGCTCCCAGGATTCATCACTTTGTGGGGGCTCAGCTACCTCCATGAAACACTTCGTTTCTGGCTTGGTGCTTCACCAACATCTATTCCGACTGTTGGTGGATTTCTCTATATCACGGTTGCTTCAGTCGCTGCCGGCTTGACAGTCAGCACCATTCGGTGGCTTGCCATCGATTCATTGCATCATATCAGTGGTATCCGGGAACCGAATTGGAATTTTTCCAGGCTTCAAAAAAACATTGATGGCTACGACCGGTTAATTGAAATTCACTACCGCTACTATCAATTCTACGCAAACAGTCTTATTGCTTTGTTGATTGCCTATACGGCTCAACGTATTTCAACAGGCTACTGGAGCACTCCTTTGGGGTGGAACGATTTAGGATTTCTGTTTCTTGTGGTCATATTCTTTGCAGGCTCGCGAGATACCCTGAAAAAATACTACCTCCGAACATCCCAGCTTCTTGATCTTTCAGAAGTTGAAGAAAAGATTATCGAAAATGATTTTCCAAATCAACCAGAATAGTTCTATTCTGGTTGGCTGCCCCTTTGGGAAAACATCATTTTGCTCTCTTTTTCCTGCGACTTTTTTTTAGTTGCGATTCAAGTTCTTCGATGAAATCCGGTAACGTCGTTCCCAACGCATGGCAAAAAGTGCGCAGTTGTATGACATCAATGCGACTCTCTCCTCGTTCGCACTTGCTCACAAACGATTGGCTCTGATCCAGGAGCTCTGCTAGCTCCACTTGTGTGATGTTCGCATTTCGCCGCGTTTGCTTCAAAAGACGCAGTAAGATCGAATATTCCGAACTAAATATAGACTTTTCCATTTCGCCCCTTGAAAAAAGAAAAGTCGAGCGTATAGTCCATTTAGGAATAGTCCAACATGGACTAATTAGTTTCTCGTCAACCTATTTCAGGAGAAAAACATGACAAACGGTGGAGACAAGGCACACGGAAAAGCTGGATCCCAAAGCCAGCAACAAGCCCAATCGGAACACTCAAACAAGGAGTCAAAAGAGAGTAAGAGTTAAGAACGATTAAACTGACGTTGCTTCTGCTGCTTTGTTCTTGCCAGCAGGAGTGACGTATTCTTATTTTTGGTATTGAATAAGCCTGCTTTTCGATGGCGATATTCTTTTATCCGGTCACTAACGATCCAACTCTTTGAGCGTTACGCAGATCTCTAACAAGATTCGATTTTGGTGGCGACTTTCAGAACAAACCAGCCGTGCTGGATATTTTCACGCTCAGAAAATTTTGGATTGCTTTACTTGCGCAAGATGCTTCTTTGCTGCACTCTCCCTCTCCTTGTCATGTTGACAGGGAAGCTCTTTCAAAATTTCAGGCACAGGGAGAAAGAAAATGTTGGTGAATCTAAACGATGGATGCTGTCGCAATTGTGGCGGTCAACTGGAAGTGGTGGATGCTGATGATGCGACGATGACGGTTTATTGTTCGCATTGTGAAGAGGAATCGTACAAGGTCGAACCGGATGCTTTTGGTGATGGGTGTATCGATTATTACGTTCCGTTTCTGGCTTCTCAGGAAACTGAAATGGGGCGTTGGAAAGGAGGTGCATTTTGAACCCGAATCAAACCTGGGAAGAAATGCTCAAGGCTCTTAAACGCAAAGATTGGGACAAGGCTGAGAAATTAGCACTCGCCTTAAACGACTGGCTGAATGCTGGAAAAGCTCCGCCTCATACGGTGGGCGATCAATCTCTTGGCAAGCGTTGGCACAGAACCGTTGCGTCATTTGTCTGCCTTTGCATTATCAATAAAGTCAAAAAGATTCGTAATCGCCATGCGAAACAGAAAGGAGAAGTATGATGCTACACGATGATCGAATCTGGTCTGTCCGAGAAATCGAATCGGCAGAAGAACTGGCTCGACTGCTAACTGAGGCAACGTGGTGTTGCTGCCAGGCATTCTCTGTTCAAGGCTATCCGCAATATGTCTGGGTGAATGATTCAACTGCCCCGGACCGTTTGCAGGAATACGGTATCCTCAAATGGAATTGCTCCGATGGGAAGATCATGCAGATTGAAAGCATTACATTTAGCTGGTGCAATTTCGATCAAGCACTTCAGTTCATTCAAAGAACTCTCGCGGGCAAAGATGACAACAATAGTTTCGCTTGCGAAGTTGTCTCAACGCTTCAAACACCGCTAGAGCATGGAAAATGTCAGCACTGTGCCTGAAGCGTCTGAAAGTTCAGACTTGCCCCGTGTTTCAACACGGGGCTTCTTTCTGAATGGGTTACCCTGTTCGGACTTGAAGTTACCATTGATTTCAATTTGGTAACCGAATGAAAGTGTGGTATAATTGTATTGAAAAAATGACAAACACTGTTCTTGGTTCTCGGCCGATCCAGTCCCAATTACCACAGGTTCTTGTGGTGGATGACGATGTTTCGATTCGAGGGGCGTTGGATACTAAGTTTACGAAAGCAGGGTTTGCGGTGACGTTGTGCCAGGATGGTGAAGAAGGATTGGCTGCTTTGCGACAACAGCGATTCAATATGGTGGTGTTGGATGTCAACATGCCGGGGAAGAGTGGGATTGATGTGCTAAAAGAGATTTCTGAGACGCAGAATGCCCAGACACCAACTTTCGTTTTAACTGCTCAGGCAGATCATTGTGATGAAGTTTGTCAATTGGGTGCGCGTCGTTGTTTTGTTAAACTCGAACATCCGCTACGTGATGTGGTTGCCTCGATCTGCAAAGAAATTTCCACTATTTGATATGGCGGACCTGGAACAACTTGCGGCAGAATTGACTCAAATGCACGAGTGGTTATTCAAGTCGATTCCTGATGCTCACGTTGCAGCAGACTTTTTTCAGCAAATTGTTGGCGGGTACGAAGCAACGGTTCCAGTGAATGATATTCCCAAGCTGCGAACATTGCTGGCTGTAAAACTTCGTAACCGACTCTCATAGATGTCCCCTTTTATTACGCTCACCGGGCAGTCGAACAAGGAATACGTTTTCACTGCGTTACCTTTGAATCGGAAATTGCCGAATTCAGCGGGCGTGTATGTGATAACGAACACCGTTTCTGAGCAGACTGGAAAGACTTTGCACTCCCCTCTACTGATTGGAAGTTGCGATGATCTGTCGAAGTTGTCTGAAGAGACAGGAATTCGAGAAATGCGAAACACAGGGGGAAATATGATTTGCGTAAAGATCGAAGAAGTGGCAGAAAACCGGCAGCGAATTGAACGAGATTTGAAGGCGAGGTATCTATCATAAAGTCAAGCTCTTCACGAATAGCTCTTTATTACTGTGGCAGGAGCAAAGGGTTTCCCAGACAGATAAAACTGCCCCAGAACTGTGGATGCTCAAAAGGTTGATAATCATCAGATTTACTTCGCAATTTCAAAAGAAGTTTTTTCTGTGAAGGGCGTCCGACTGAAAGTTGTTCAATTATTTCGTCACAAAACCATTGGCCTCGGATTGTATTCATAGTGGCATCTCTCAAAAAAAGTTGAGCTTCCCGCAACGATTCTTGCCGGCTTTTATTATTCTGCAAAAGATTTTGATAAAATCGTTGCATCAAAATGGCAGTCGCCAGGTCAGATACTCTCCATAAGCTGATAACGACCGTTTCTGTGCCTGCCAGGATAAACGCACGCCGTAAACCAATAACCCCTTCACCATTTCGTAGGTCACCAATCCCCGTATCACAAGCGGAAGCAACAACCAGGGACGTGCCAGTCAAATTCATTTGGGCAATATCTTCCGATGTCAATAAACCATCTTCAACATCTTCTGGAACTGGTTTATTGGTTAGAACTGAATTTGCCCCAGCCAGTGCCATGCCAGATCGAAAGAGTGGGTTTTCAAGTAGGGCAAGACGCGACATACTGATATCAGCGACAACCGCTGATTGTTTATGAGCAATTGATTTCTGAGGATAAAAATAGCCATGTGTAGCGATATGTAGAATTCTTGGCGAACGCACGCTTATTATCCAGGTTTTCAAAGCATTTCGACCTGAAAGATAAGTGGTCTCTCCCAACAACGTTCTGATCTGCTGTGCCTCAATGGCTGTTCCGGGAAGCGGAACAAACAATTGAGATCGATTACTCACGTCAGTCCCCTCTTCTGAAAACTCATTTTGTAAATCGAAATCTGGATCGACAATCAGAATCGTTTTTCCTGTTGAATGATCAGGACGCTCAAAACGTAATACATCTCTTCCGCTGGTCAAATAGCTGATTTTGTATTCTTCAATCAGTCGTCGTCCACTTTTTTGTTCCAGAAGTTCAAAAGGGATAATCGCTAATTCGCCATCTGGTGAGATCAAGATTTTGCTTTGAGGTTTGATTCCAGAAAAGAGCTTTCCCATTGAAGCTGACAAGGGAGTGATTGTGACCTGATCCGTTTTCTGTGGCTCTGAAGACGTCTCATTTCCAGAAGAACCACTGGCGGTTTTTTTCTTAAAATTCAAGTCTTTTCGAAATTCAGAGACCAGTTGATCGACTTTGGTTGCTGAGCCAAGATCAACCATGCGAATATCGTCTGGTGATTCCTGGGGCATTACAAAGGCAATGTATCGATCTGTGTCCCATCGAGATTTAGCTTCAGGATTCTCAGTACGAAAAGTGATCCAAGGGATACGAATCATCTCAATTAAATGCGAGCCTGTTGGCATTTCAGAGGCAACAACTTCTCTACTGACTGCTTTCAAATGTTTGTTTATCTCCAGTTCTGGAATCTGTTGTGCTAATTGGCGTTGAATAAGATTCCTTTCACGAACCCAGTCTTCAATCTGATGGCATTGCCCCTGATTGGCATTCTGGGAATCACTGGAAAGAGTTGATGCGACGATCTGAGCAGAAAGAAGCGTTAGTTTTCTGATATCAGGTTGCAGGTCAGAATATCGTTCACAGAGAAATGCCATCCGATGAGCCATAGATATTTCCAGGCCAATGGCTTTTCTTTGCAGAGTCAGTTCAAACGCATATTGAACTGCATGGGCGTCAGTTGGAAACTTTCGTGCAACAAGTGAGAGAACGAGTGCTGTATGCCATCGGATGAGGCCAAGAATCTTTTCTCGATCATTTTCTGAACCTATCGAAGAGATTTGAGGTACTAAATTGTCATAAGCTTTCGATGCTTTTTTCAGTAAGGCAAGAGCCTGGTCATGCCTTCCGGTGTCGGCATATAAAACCGCCAAATTCACTTGAACATTAGCGACATCCAGGTGATATTCACCGAGTATCTTTTGCCGAGCGTTGACCACATTCAAGTACAATGATTCTGCTTCTGAGTAGAGAGATAATTTTTCATGGAGCAGCCAGGCATAATTATTGTGAATTCGGGATATCAAGAGAAACTCAGTCGGTTGCACTTTCTCTGCGACATCCAATGCTTTCTGGAACAAAGTTTTGGCCCGTTCATAATCCCCGCAATTGTCTTCAATAAATCCGGCAAGATTATTGAGGTAGAGTGCCTTTGAGCTACTATCGCCAGCGGTCTGTTTGAGGCATCTTTCAATTAAAGCCTGCCCCTCTCCTGCACGACCAACCACCGAATAAAACCCAGCCAGATTATTCAGCGTTGAAATTGTCAGGGGATGTTCTGATCCCAACTCCCTTTTACGGATGGAGTATGCTTTTTCTGCAAGTGGAATTGCTTCTTCATAATTTTCTAATGTCCGGTAGACTTCAGCAAGGTTATGAATCACTTGTGCGTAGCGTATCTGGTCAAATCCCGTATATTCCTTTAGGAGATCAATACACTTCTGATAATTATTCAAGGCACCTTGTAGATCACCCGTGGTGTGTTGGATAGCTGCATAATTTAATAATGAATCTGCATAGTTTGAGTAAAGCTCCATTTTTTCTGCTTCATCGCCAATGCTATCGACCAGTAATTCTTCGTACAATGAAATAGCTTGTGTCCCACATTGGAAGGCATCTTGAAGCAGTCCGAGATAATGGTAATTCGCTCCCAGAGAAAGAATTATTTGTCCATGCAGAACGGGATTAAGCCCAGCGTTTTCCTCCAGGAATCTTTTTGCAAAAAGCAACAGTGGCTCAGCGGCTGCATAATTTCCTTGGTTTCCATATAAAGTCCCCAGTGTATGCCTCGCAACCACAAACATCTCCGGCATGTCCATGCGGAGTTCTTTGGTTAACAACACCGCTCTTTTAAGATGTTGCTCTCCCATTTCAAAGTTGCCCATACTCTCCTGAATGCTACCCAGGTTGATCAATGCTTGCAGTGACGCATCTTCATCTGCTGAGAGGTGTTTTCCCGACAGATCAAACGCTTGTTGACCAAGCAGAAGAGCGTCTCGAAAATGACCAGTTCGTACTAGAGCGAATACAAACCCATTGAGTTGATGAATTGCTGTTTCATGCTGTCCCGCCTGAATGAATTTCGCAATTGCCTGCTTGAAATGTTGAATTGCTGGTTGAATATCTTCATCAGGTTTCACGGAAATATCTTTTCTTTTTTTGTCAATTCTTGTTGGTTCACAACAGGTGAATACTCTCGCCAAGTTAGTCAAAGATCCCGCAACCAATCTGCAAAACTCTCCTTGAGCGGTTGAGGCAAATGCAGGGCGTCTGCCAGGGTGAGCAGGTTTTGTTTGATTTCTGGTGTCAAGGTTTTGTTTTCGAGCAGTTTCTGGCAGATAGCTGCGAGTAGTTCTTCGCTCGGCTGTGCCAATTGAAAGGCTGGCTCTGTTTGAGGTTCAGATTCTGAACCGCCTCGTAAAGTCAATTCTTCTGTATCTTCACCTGCTTCCAACTGCTGCTGTTCGGCAGATAAAAATCCATGCTGGACGGCTCCTTCTGCGATTTGTTGAAGATGGACGAGGTTTGAGATTTGAGTTTGCTGTTCAACACTCTGAAACAAGTCACGAATTGGAATCAATTCCGTTTTTGCTGCCAGAACGGACAGGCAGGCGGTTTCTTCTGAAGTAGGCATCGGTAAAGAAGGGCGATCTTGATTGTGCTTCCAGACAGAAAGCCAATTCTGCTTTCTGACCAACCGATCCACAGCAACACGCTCCCGCATTGCTTCCCGATACGCCTGATTCCAGGTGCGGTATTGCACAATGTTTCTGCTGACTTGATCGTTTTCTTCAGGCGGAAGAAATTGATGCACATACGCGATCACATCATCCCTCACCACTTCTGGCCCACCCTCTTCGAGATGGGAGAGCATTTCCTGTAAACTTTTCGTAATGAAATTTTCATCTTCCTGCGAATTCTTTTTATTCATAGCAAAAGCTCCCTGTTTCAAAATCTGGGGGTTGGTTTTGGGCAGCAATTTTGCGAAGTTGCTTCAGGATTCGTTGATGACGATCTGAAGCGGTGCCAGCAGAATAACCAAGTTCTGCTCCAATTTGTATGAACGTCATCTGATCAAGATATTTCATGGTCATCAGTGCCGCATCATCGGGTGAACAATACTTTTGAATCAGGTTCAAACTGTACTGATAGAGAGCCAGTTTTTCTTTCCGGGATCGTTCGACATCGAAGTCTTCAACGGTACTCAAAAAATCATCTGTGAGCTGGATCGCTCTTTTCTTTCGCCAGTAAGCCTTCAATTGATTGCGGGCGATCCGATAAAGAAAAGTTTGAGCATCCTTTTTCGTCTTGAGCACCTGTTTACTCTTCCAAAAGCCAAACAGCGTTTCCTGTGTCAAATCCTCTGCGGTTGCCAGGTCTTTAACGGACTGCAAGATGAAACTTGTCAAGCGATCTCGAAATGCTTCTGGATCGAATTCGTCTTGATCTGATTGGTCAGCAGACATTCTGTCTCCTTGGCTTCCACTTCTACTTTTCAGATTCATCGTCTGAAGAAGTCTTTTTTATTATCCGGTCAATTTTCACACGCTTTCGCATCGCTTCCCGATACGCCTGATTCCAGGC
>JAJRTM010000814.1 GCA_024278285.1 Planctomycetota bacterium | reverse complement strand
GCAGAAGGGATGTACTTCATCCAGCAATGCGTCGCCAGCAGTAAAGATAACGCAGCCTGGGTACCAATGAAATACGAAAACGCGAGAAGGTAAAACAGGCGTTAGTCGTAGGTCAGGCTGTGCCTGACGAAAACAGGCTGAGTTTGTACTGTTACATTCAACTTGAAATGATATAACTGAATTGATTGGAATAGGTTACTATGACAATGGAACCAGACATTCATGCTGTCAGGCACAGCCTGACCTACAGTTTGGTGACCGTATTTGATGGGCGCAAGCAGGCCATTCCTACATTTTTTACATGAGACTACCCAAAGAAATTCGTATTAATATCTTGGATGGTGATTTTTCATACGGATCATTCTATTACAAACGAAAAGCGGCGAACGGATGAGCTGGCGAAATATACGATTGATTTTTAACCGGGAAGTTTCGGACCAACTGCGGGATCGGCGGACCATTTTCATGGTTGTTGTTCTTCCGCTGTTGCTTTACCCGGCACTCGGAATAGGCACGCTGCAAATGTCGCTGCTGTTCTCCGAACAGCCTCGAACGGTCGTCATGCTGGGGGCCGATTCGCTTCCCGATCCTCCGCTGCTTAATGATGAAGGGACAGCCTTTCTCGACCACTGGTTTCTGACCGCAAGTGATACACATAAAATCCACCTTGTGACAGACAAAACAGCAGGAAAAACAGTAGCGAAATCTGAAGATGAAAAAGCGGCGGAAAATCAGGAGGAAACTTCGCCCGGTCCTTCGCCCCAGAAAATCAAAGAGGAACTCGAAGAAAAACAGGCGTTATTAAAAGTGGCGAATGAAATTCGTTTTCGAATTGATGAACGCAAACGCTTGCTGGAGGAAAAACGAGAAGCTGTCCTGAAAAAAAACAGCAAAGTTTCGGAGATGAAGCAAAGTCAGATTGAAGCGTTGGAAGAAGAAATCAGTCTGCTCTTTTCCGCTGGAAATATTCAGGTACTGATTATCATCCCGGAAGGTTTTGATGATTATATCAATGATGAAAACGTGCGGATTGCAGATCATGAATCGAAAAACGCCCCTCCTGAAAAGAGATTGCGACCGTTTATTCTACGTAATTCCGCCATCGAAAAATCCTCACTGGCGTATGGGCCTGTTCGGGAAGTTTTTGATGGCTGGGAGCAGGAAATCCTTAGTAAGCGTTTGACTCTGGCTAATCTGCCAGCCGACTTGACCGCACCGGTGAATATCGAAACGCTGGACCTGGCAAAAGGGAGTGAATTGGCAGCCAATATCTGGAGCAAGCTGTTTCCAGCGATGCTCGTACTGATGGCAATGACGGGAGCGTTCTATCCTGCGGTTGATCTGGGGGCAGGAGAAAAAGAGCGGGGCACGATGGAAACGCTGCTCATCTGCCCGGCTTTGCGCAGCGAAATTGTGATGGGCAAATTTCTGACTGTCTTGCTGTTTAGTTTAGTCACCGCGATACTTAACTTAACAATGATGGGCGCGACCGGTCTGCACATGTTGAATACCGCAACGAACGGGCAGTTGAGCCAGATGGGTGACTTTTCACTGCCCGGTTTTAGCAGTCTGATGTGGGTCGGCATTCTTGCGGTTCCTTTGGCTGCTCTGTTTTCCGCATTGAGCCTTTCGTTTGCCCTGTTCGCCAAGAGTTCGAAAGAGGGACAATATTATTTAACGCCATTGTTAACAGTAACGATGGGCTTAACCATTTTCTGCCTTTCTCCCGCGGTTGAAATTACCCCTTTTTACAGCTTGGTCCCTGTGATGGGCCCCGCGTTACTTCTCAAAGGGGTGCTTCTGGGAGGAGCCGGGCCGGAGGGAATTACCTGGTATATTGTGCCGGTGCTGATCACCAGTTTTCTGTACTGTTGGCTGGCTCTGAGTTGGGCAATTGATCAGTTTCATCGGGAAGAAGTTCTGTTCCGCGAATCTGATCGGTTCGAATTGAAACTGTGGTTTCGGCATCTGTTTCGTGATAAAGAACAGACCCCTAATTTCGCAGAAGCGGCTTTCTGTTTTGTGCTGATCATGTTTTTGCAATTTGCATTACTGAAAACATTCGGTTCAGAATTACAAAAAGCTCCCGAAGGCGAGCAAGGCATTACGATGCTGCGTTTGCTGGTGGTGCAACAACTGGTGATCATCGCCTGCCCAGCCTTGTTTATGGGGATATTATTGACGAGCAACCCGCTCAGAACATTTCAGTTCAGAATGCCGGCGTTTAAATATCTTCTACTCGGTTTGCTGCTTCCATTTGTTTTGCACCCGTTAAGTCTGGAATTGCAAATGCGACTGGCCTGGTTCTTTCCCGCACTTCCCGAACACGCCAAAGCGGCACTGACTGCGATGGGGGACAGCAACATTCCACTCCCGTTGGTGATTCTCGCCTTTGCGGTCGCCCCTGCGATTTGCGAAGAGATCGCTTTTCGTGGCTTCATTCTTTCCGGATTCCGAAAAAGAGGACGCGATGGGACCGCGATTATCTTCTCGGCCATCTTGTTCGGTGTTATGCACATGATCCCTCAACAGGCATTCAATGCGGCACTGCTGGGATTAGTCATCGGACTGCTGGCTGTTCGCTCCGGAAGTATTTTTCCGTGTATGCTGTTTCATTTTGTGAATAATTCACTGGGAGTCCTGCATGGTCACCTGGGGCAACTTCGCGGGAAGAACGAACTCGTTAAACAATTAACCATCAGCAGTGAAATGGGAATTCATTATCCTCTCTGGCTTGTCGGAATCGCCTTGCTGCTAGCATGCTTTTTACTATGGATACTCGCCAGAAAAAACAGGCAAATTGATTCGTTTAACGGCAAGGCGACTGCGTAACAAGGTATGCTTTACTTAGCGTTGACTAAACAATAATTGTCACATCTGTGTTCATTTTTCGTAGGATGGCGTGCTTGCACCCATCTTCGCGTGCCGGATTGCGTTCCATAACAGAAAAGAGTTGGAACAGTTATGATCCGACGATGGATTCACCGGCATTAGTTTTATGAAGTGGAGACCGCATTTGATGGGTGCAAGCACGCCATCCTACGGTTCATAGATACGACAGTAATTGTTTGACCGATGCTTAAGAATCCCAAAATCATGGCCTGCCTGTCGACAAATAGAAGTGCCATGAAAAACCATATACGGTTTCTCAGAGAAGAATCGAAATTGTTATAACCCGGCACTCTTACCGACGCGGTTGATCTTGTTTCGTTTAAGATCAAGCCTTCATTTCCCAGCCCGCCTACGCAGTCGCCTTCGGCTTGCCGTTAAACGAATTATCTGCAAATGAGCAGAATCTATTGGACGCAACCCTGTAAAATTGAAGATAAAAAGACGACAATTATTATTCGAACGCCCCTTCTTTCACATGTAATGGTATAAAAAAATGCAAAATGAATTAATCTCTGCTCTTTCGGAAAAACTACCCGCCATTATGCGTTGGGCAGGCAGTATTGCTCGTGAACTTCGCAAGCATAACATCGAAATCACTGGCAAAACATCCGGTTCTGTTTTCACCGATGCGTTAACACTGGCTGATTTGACCGTTCAAGATTTAATCATCAACGCGATGCGTGATCTCGATCCACTTTTTCTGAAGTGCAAAATCGAAGCAGAAGAAACGACGGGCGATCTGGAGCGGTTCGCAACAGAATCGGACCTGACCCTTTCACTCGATCCGATTGATGGCACGAAACAGTTTCGGGATAAAACGGGTAACGGCTACAGCGTGATGCTGCATCTGCGAAACCTAAATGATGTTGTTTATTCGCTGATTTATTTACCAGAGCAGGGACCAACAGGTGGATGGGTTGAAGTG
>JAJRTM010000813.1 GCA_024278285.1 Planctomycetota bacterium | reverse complement strand
CTCCCTCAAAACCTGACTGGATCACTCTGGCTACAGCTATCAGAACAAACCAGCCGTGCTGGGATGTGAAAGAAGTTTGGGGAGCGGGACAACAACAGGTTCGCAATGTCTGGTCGAACATCGGCTGCTGGAACTTGAACGGTTGGCTCTACACGCTGGTCGAATTGATCTGCTGGGACGTCGAAAAATCGGAACCGACCAACCGTAGTCATCGCCCTTGGGACAATCCGAATCGCCGCGTCGCATGCCGACCGAAAACGTTTTATCACTCGAAAAATGCTGCACCAACAATTTATCGCCCCTCTGCCCAACACCCCCGAAACCCAAAATATCCGCACCCTCTTTGACACCCTCATCACTCTCAATCTATAATCCCCTAAAGTGCAGTTAGTTACTGACAACGTTTAATTTCTTCGAGGAGAATAAACCATGAGTGTTTCAACAATGTTATCTGCCTGTTTTTTACTCTTTGCAATGACCGTCACTCTCAATGCAGAAGAAATAAAATTGACTGCAACGGATGGGAAACCGATTTTTGGAACCTTTATCGCTGCCAAAGCAAACAACGATAAAATCGTGCTGTTGTTTCACCAAGCCCGTTCAAATCGGCATGAATATGATACTGTTGCCCCGGTAATCAACAAGGCCGGGTTTGATACCTTGGCAATCGACCAACGTTCCGGCGGTCCGATGTGGGGGGAAGAAAATCAAACCGTGAAGGCAGCCGGGAAATCAACTGAATATGCTGAAGCGTATCCCGATCTGCAAGCCGCTGTTGATTGGGCAGTTTCAAAGAAATACAAAACAATAATTACGGTAGGCAGTTCTTATACGGCTGCACTCAATTTTCATCTTGCTAAAAAGAACAGCAATCACATCACCGCGATGGCCAGTTTTTCCCCCGGAGAATATCTTGGCAAAAACTTAAGTGTTGCAAAAGCAGCCAGGGGATTGAAGCTGCCCGTCTATGTTACATCCGGTTCTCAAAATGACGAACTTCAGCGAGCGGATGATATCCTCAATAATGCAAACATCAAACAACTGACCAGGCACCGCCCCAAAGCCGGCGTCCACGGGGCCTCTACCCTGCGAAAAGATCGCAACCCAAAAGGCTGCCAGGAAAACCTCGCGCACTTCATGCAGTTTCTTAATTCTCTGTAATTTTTTTGCGTCATTATTGCAAAAAGGCGGGATGAATCACTTTCTTTTTGTAGCCTTTCGCTGGTTCTTGGAGGCGATGCGATTGATCGCGCGATTCAGACTTTTAATCTGGCTCAAAAAACAATCCGACTGCCGCCAGTCGCTCAGTCCCAGCGATTGAGCCAGCCTTTGTATGACAGGAATCACTTTTCGTAATCCACCTGCGATCAGACTGCTTTGCGTGGAATAATGAATATCGGTTTCGACAACAAACGAATCCGCCCGCACTTTTTCCACCGCCTGCGGCACCAACTCATGACCGTAGGCAACAATCAGATGATTGATTTTCTCGATAGTAGCTGGCATCACCAGAGTGAGGTTATCGTGAATTCGCAGATGGTGGAAAGAGGTTTTATTATTCCAGTCGCCAATACTCAGCATGTGCCGCAGCGTGCAATGCTGTTCGCAGAGGTCTTGCAGCTTGTCGTAATCGTGATTGCAACCATGGCGAACAATAGTCATGACCAGAATTTGCCAGTAATCAAATCCTTCTCGTCCGACATCATCCCTGCTCTCTGCATTGACATCACTGGCAATCAGCTGAAGAATCTCGTCACGCAGTTCCGGTTGCTTGTAAACTTCCTGAAGCCCTCGTAAAATCGGGATGATTTCATCGCGGCAATTAAGATTCAGTTGCACATCGCTGATCGCAACAGAATCGAATTGAAGTTGCGTGAAATAAGCTTTTCTCATGATTTCCCCCTTGAAGATGTTTATATTTTTGTGAATAAAACCGTGGTTTTAGTAAAATCACAAACAACTTCAAGGGGATTACACGATTTCCACACCGTTTTCCAAGCCTCAAACAATTGATTCACAGACACCAACTACGAATTCTGTTGCCTTTCTTGTGAGATCAGTCATAATTGGTTTGTTGGTGTAGAGAAGTCTTCGCCGCTGTTTTATTGAAGATGTTTTCCTTCCACAAAATCCTCACGTGAATATCGTTTCGATTTCATTTGAATCGCGATTCAAGGTAATTCGGTATGCTTTTTGATTGCTTTGCTCATTCATTAAAAACTGCGGGGCAGGTGGGCTTGCTTTGTCTGGTATTTATCTGCACGGTTTCGGCTGAAGATAAATCGATTGATTATGCGAATCAGGTTCGTCCGATATTGGCTCGTAAATGTTATGCGTGTCACGGATCCAGCGAGCAGGAAGCAGGGTTGGCGCTGCATAATCGCGAGGCTGCTTTGATAGAACCTGATTCTGGGACGCTGGCGATTGTGCCGGGCAAGGTTGATCAAAGTGAATTGGTTGTTCGTATCGAAGAAAAAGATCTCGATCTACGAATGCCTCCCGCTGAGCATGATCCGCTAACGGAAAAAGAAATTGCAGTCCTTAAACAATGGATTGCAGAAGGAGCCGAGTTCAATTCGCATTGGGCGTTCGAGCCAATTGCAAAAGCGGAACCTCCTGCTAAAAAAGGTTTATCGGATCATCCGATTGATCGGTTTATCGAATCGCGTCTAACGAATAATAATGTGAAGGCGGCTCCGCCAGCGAAGCGGGAAGTGCTCATTCGCAGATTGTATTTCGATTTAACCGGCTTGCCTCCCACTCCTGAAGAAGTGGAACAGTTTCTTGCTGATCGTTCAGAAAATGCGTATAAAAAACTGGTCGATCATCTTCTCGCATCGCCCCATTATGGCGAGCGCTGGGCGAGACACTGGCTCGATGTGGTTCGCTATGCAGAGACAAACAGTTTCGAGCGAGACGGTGCGAAACCGAATGCGTGGAAGTATCGCGATTATGTCATTAAATCGTTAAATGATGACAAACCTTACGATCAATTTTTGAGAGAACAACTTGCTGGTGATGTGTTGGAGAATAAAAATCGGGAGACGATAATCGCGACCGGTTTTTATCGGCTCGGCATTTGGGATGACGAACCGGCTGATCCGAAACTGGCTCGCTTTGATGAACTCGACAGCATCCTCACCACGGTTGGCCAGGGAGTGCTTGGGCTCACTCTTAATTGTGCCCGTTGCCATGAGCATAAAATCGATCCGATTCCGCATGCTGATTATTATCGCATGCTCTCTTTTTTCGATGAATTGACGTCATACGGTTCGCGAGCCAATCAGATATCAAATAACCAAACAGATGTTTCGCCGCCTGAATTGATCGAACAATATACGAAGATCGATTCTGAACTGAAACAACTGCAAACGAAAATGCGTTTGATCGAACAGCAGGGAATCACCAAAATGCCCGCGGCTGATCAACGGGCAACAGAAACACGCAAACGAAAAAAAACGCTGGCTGAAACACTTCAGCAGTATCTCGATGTAAAACTGTGGAAGGCGTATGTTCCACTGAAAAAACGACAGAAAGAACTGATCGCCCAACGTAAAAAACTTCCTGCTCGTGAAACGGTTCTCAGTGTCGCGAAGTATTCTCAAAATCCTGCACCAACACACATCCTTTTACGGGGCAATCCGCATGTGCCGGGTGATGTGGTAACGCCTGGGTTTCCTGAATTATTCGGGGCGGCTGATCCGAAATTGCCTGCAACGGATGCTTCAGGGAAGCCGGTTTCACGGCGAATTGCGCTCGCGAACTGGATCGCCTCGAAAGAGAATCAACTGACTGCCCGGGTGATGGCGAATCGTATTTGGCAGCATCATTTTGGACGTGGCATTGTTCGCTCGCCCAACAACTTCGGTTTACTTGGTGTGCCGCCGACACATCCCGAACTTCTTGACTGGCTCGCCAACAATTTCATGCAGGGCGGCTGGAAAATAAAACGGTTACATCGATTGATTGTCACGAGTGATGCTTACAAGCGGTCGTCAATCGCGATCCCGGAATCTCTGGAGAAGGATCCGAATAACGATCTGTTCTGGCGGTTCAATTTGCGAAGACTTTCTGCGGAAGAAGTGCGGGATTCTGTCTTGGCGACATCCGGTCTGTTGAACAAACGCCTCTACGGACCGAGTATTTATCCAGCCGTTTCTAAAGAGGTTCTTTCCACACAATCTCGCCCCGGCGAAGGCTGGGGGAAGTCTTCTCAAGAAGATCAGAATCGCAGGAGCATTTACATTTTTATTAAACGCTCGCTGATTCTCCCAGAACTTTCCAACTTCGATTTCCCCGATACCGACACCACCTGCGAAGCACGTTTTACCACGATTCAACCTTCTCAAGCACTCGGGATGATTAACGGGCATTTTCTTAACCAGCAGGCAGAATTGCTCGCTGCGAGATTAAGAAAAGAAGTAAAAGCTGACGTGACTAAACAGGTTGCCCGTTGTTTGCATCTGGTTTATTGTAGAAAACCAAGCGAAATAGAAATTGCAGATGGTTTGAAACTGATACAGAATTTACAGCAGAAACATCAACTTCCCAAAGAGGAATCGTTGAAGTTATTTTGCTTGTATGCGTTAAATTTGAATGCGTTCATGTTTGTCGATTGAAGGGCATGTAAAGAATTAAGTACCAGTATTCATTTTTTTCAGCAGGAATCGCTACTCTATTTTTCATCTTCCACCGAGGCATCCGCTTCGGCTCAAGCCTTAAAATATACAAATAATCTGGAAACTCTTATGAAATTATCAATAAATTGGAGGACAATGGCTAGTTAGCAGCTATACTTAATAGTTGAGGAAATAGGTGAGTTGGAGAGTGATACAAACCAAGAATAACGGGTTCAAATTATCCATCGGGGTAATTGGGAATCTTTCTTAAATGTCGTAACTTATGTATGTAAAATGGGTTACGTTAGTTTAATTATGAGGGAGTCGATGATGAAAATTCGAAATGTTGCATTGGCCTGTTTGACTATTTCTACCATGTTGGTGGGAGCTGCTGTTGCGGCTGGTCCTACGCTTTTACAGCCAGGGGCAAGTTATGTCCCTCAAAGTGAGGTGGCTCCAGTACCGATGCCGATGCCGCTTCAGGCGTATCCTGGCGGGCAGCCGATCGACCATTCCTCTTCCTACGGACCGGTCGAATCATTCGATCAGCCTCTTGTCCCGTATACCGAGGGGCGAATTGTTGAACTCTATCCGAATGTCGTTTACCGCGATTTACGCCGGGTTCATCCTTGTGCGGTTTCGTATTTAATTGACGTCCCGATGCCTCCCTCACGTCGCAGCAGAGGTTGTACAACTTGCGAACCAACCTGTGTCACCATTAAAGTTTGTGTTCCGCCATGCACAACACCTTGTGTGAAAGTGAGACGCCACGGACGCAAATTGATTTACGATTTCGGTAAATACGAAGTCAATGTAATGATTCGTCGCACGGGACGCATTGTTGTCAATTACGACGCATAACTTGCATCATTCAGGCACATAGGTTAATCAAGGGGAGATCGTTTGATCTCCCTTTCTTTATGCGCCCCGGTAACGTGAATCATGCTGAGCAAATCTCAAAAAAAGTCGGTTACCGCTCACCGACAGCCAGCATTTTTTTGTGTGATTGCGTTTGCCTGCGGGATTTTATTTGATCGACATTTTAGCGATGCAAATAGCGGCTTCTCGCTGGGTATCTGGATTTGTGTTGGCTTGCTTTGCCTGTTGTTTTGGAGTTGCCTGTTTGGGCTTGGCAGGAACTTTCAAAAGTGGTCGTTACCAGCTTTATTCGCTTTACTGCTTTCATGCGGAGGCACGATTCATCATCTGCAGTGGAACACAACTTCGCCCGAGACGCTGATTCGGTTTGCAGAAAGAGAATCGACTCCCGTTCGACTGATTGCACGAATCGAATCGGAACCGGTTTTTCTGATTAACAAATCTCCTCACTACACTTCAGCCTGGCGAAAAGAAGATAAAACGCGATGCACCGCGCGGGCATTACGGCTGATTCAACATCAGGGCAGCACCGTAGTGAGTGGAAAGATTCTTCTCACCATTTCAGGCGATGCCACTTTCCTGCGACCGGGAGATACCGTTTCTGTCATTGGCAAATTGCGATCTTTATCACCTGCCTTGAACTCAGCCGGGTTTGATTTTTCACAGTTAATGCGTCAACGCGGAATTCGAGCAAGCGTTTTCTGCTCGTCGCCGGAAGCGGTGCAGAAACTCTCCTCTGCATCGTGGAGTTGGGCTCATTTTGTCATCCGCCCACAACAAAATTTTCGCCGGGCGGTTCGCTCGGTTTATTCGCGTTATTTGGGAGAAGATTCAGCAGGAATTGCGAATGCGTTACTTCTGGGAGAAAGACATTCTCTTGACGATCAGGTAACGATGTCATTCCGTCGCAGCGGTTTGATGCACCTGCTTTCCATTTCCGGTCTGCATGTCGGTTTGATTGGCTGGCTTTGCTTGTTACTCGGCCGTTTGCTCAATTTATCACAGCGATCGTTGCTTCTTTTCTTGCTGGCGGGTATCACGTTTTGTCTGATCATGGCGGAATTGCGACCGCCGGTGTTGCGTGCCTGGCTGATCGGCATCGTTTTCATTGCCGGCTGGGCGATACAACGAAACGTAGGATTTCTGCAAAGTTTAAGTCTGGCTGCTGGGCTCATTTTAATCGCTAACCCGGCCTGGTTGTTTGATCGCGGGACGCAACTCTCTTTTCTGGCGATGTTTGGTATTTACGGGCTTTGGCAATTATTGCCCGATCTGTTTTCTGAAACGTTCGCTCTTGATGATTCCCACGAAGATACTGTTTCGTTCGCTTCGACAATCAGATATCTGATTCGCTATTCAAAGAAACTATTTTGGCAATCGTTCGTCATTTCGCTGGCAATTACCGTTATTGCGATACCGCTTTTGACAAACTCTTTTGACCGTGTCACGCTGACAGGTATTCCTGCAACAATTATTTCGATGCCATTTCTTGCATTCAGTTTGATGCTGCTCATTCTGTTGGGGATGGCAGGGATGATCTCGTCAACACTCGCTTCATGGATCGCAATTCCTGCTTCGTTATTTTTGAAATCGCTTGCCGGGATTGCAGAATTCTTTTCAGGCAAATACTTCTTGCAGTGGAGTTCCAGCCGACCGGGCGACTGGTTCCTCGTTGGACTTTACGCATTGGGGACCACCGCGTTTATTTCTTCTT
>JAJRTM010000812.1 GCA_024278285.1 Planctomycetota bacterium | reverse complement strand
GTTCGGAAACGCTTCCAACAAAGCACGGCTGATCAATGCCTGCGCACCAAAATCTGCTTTGGTGACCGGACTGCGGTCTTTTTTTCCAGCACATCGGGTCTAATTTTCTTTTGGACCGCATCACACAAAACCGCCGCCTGCCCAACCGCCCGTATCGCGACTTCCATCTCGCGAGAATAATCTGCACTCATTGCTTGAATTCTTTCCTGGTAACGAAGTTACGATCTTGCATCATGGGAACCTCTATTTATTCAAAAATTTCCTACGAGGTGGAGGGCAGACATTCTTGTCTGCCTATAATAGAGCATGCTCATACGAGACAGACAGGAATGTCTGTGCTCCTTTTGAATTTATAGAAGTTCCCCCATGTAAAAAATGCCCTGAAGAAATAGAGGCGATTATAGCTGCAACGGTCGGCAAAGGCGAGGCGAGTGAGAATTATTCGATTTCGAATTTCTGTGCGGTGTCGAGAATTTCTTGAATCGGCACAGCCAGGGTATCGGTGCGGCCGGCGCGTGCGATGTTTACACCAACCAGTTCTCCCTGCAAATTGACAATTGGACCGCCACAATTTTTGGGGTGCAGGATTGTGTCGTGCTGAAGAACAGACCGGAAGCCGGTTCTTCGCTGAGAAACATCACTGCCGAAGCGGTTCATCAGCGCCTGCCTTTCGAACACGTTCATCCAGGGAGTTCCTATTTGAAGATCGAGCTTGATGACCATGCCACTTCTTTTAGCAAGCAGGGGAAGCCAGTCGCCTGGTTCGTATTGACGTAGCAATTTGGAAAGCCAACGTCTTTTTTTTGCTTGTTTTTCTTCTGTTTTCATTAAGCGATCACCGGTCAGAAAACCTGCTCTTGAAGCTCCACTGTTAGCCATCACTTTTGTAACAGCCAAGCCGTCATCGGTTTCATCGACATTTAAGCCGGCGAATCCCTGCGAAGAATCGATCACTCTTGGTTCTGCCCCCAGCACACCAATGCCCATCGGAAGTTTCTGTTGGTATCCCAGCGAAACAAGCCACTGCCCGGCTTCTGTTTTTTCCGCATGAGAAATATTTTTCTGCGTACTGGAATCTGAAAGGTCGATTTTCAAAAAACAGAGATCGAGTTCTCTGTCGTAGCCCAGGAATTGAGCGGCTCGCCAGACACCTTCAGCATCACAACATCGAAACTGATCTTCACCCGAAACAAATTCGCCCAGCAAGCTCGCCTTGCAGACGACAAGACCGGTCTTATCCCCGGTTTCATATTTGACCAATGTTCCGGTACTGGTTTTAGTGCGATTGATTTCAACTTTAACAACAGTATGTTTTGATTGTGCGACCACACCTGTAAAAGCTGATTTGATTATGTTGCCATGACGGGTCAAATCAAATTTCAATGCCTCTCCCGCGGATAGATTCTTTGCTGGAATCGTGAGGAACAGGACCACTGTAGTAATCCAAACGGAAGGCATTAAGGAGTATTTCATAGATTAAACCGATTTATGTCAGACAGCGATGAAATGGGAATCGAAACGTGGCAACTTCGTTTTCATGCGGAGTCAACTTTGTTACTAACTGGATGGTGTTGCATCTTCCGCATGATTGATATAAACGGATGCACCATTCGGGGAAATACCTCAAGTTTATCCAATTTACCCCCTGCGACCAATTTTCATAACCTAAATTTTTAGCATACAGTTACAAAAAGGCAACATTAAAACGATAACATCTACCCATTCTTGCAACCATCGGTTCTGTTTTCAGGTAAGAAAATGTTAACTCACCAATACTATCCATGCGTTACTCAATACACGGATAAGCAAAACAAAGCTGCACATCGAATTATTGATTCGTTGGAAAAAGGCGAAGATCGGCTGGGAAATCATTACAAAGCCTCTCGAACACATTCTCGCCAAAGATGCCATAGCGTTGTAGAAATTACTGCTGAAACATTGGATGGGCAGAAGATCACATTCAACGCATATATGGGAGATGTCAGCCCCAGTGGAATGAGCTTCATCTTCCCCAGTGAACTTCCCAGCCCTGATATCATCGTCGGAATCCCACTGGGTAATGCAGATAAGACGATGTTTCGCGGGGAAATTGTTCGCATGAAAGAGTTTCCAGGGGAGGACTTTATCGAATATGGTGTGAAGTTTGCGGGCAGGATTGTGTAACTTTGTCCCGTGTTTCAATGCTACACGCAGAGTCAATCAAGCACTTGAAGGTAAGAACCAATACCTTCAAGTGCTTTTTTATGCGAAAAGTTGCCTTCAAGAGAATAAATCTCGACCTGCTCGTCGGAAAACGCTTTCTTAATTCTGTGCAGACTGGCATCGCATCCTTTGCGCTGGTACGCTGGCTAAAGTAGGTCGGGCTTTCCAGCCTGATGAATGTGGTTTCATTGATGACTCCCTTTCGTTTTACGAGCAAACTGATATTTCACCTCGTAAGATTTACGTGTGATTCTGTCAGGCTGGAAAGCCTAACCTACAATTTTCTTGAAATATCATGCTAATTTTTCGCAGTATTTCAGCAATAGGGTGATATCGTAATGGGTTAATATTACCGGGATCGTCCAGTAATGGTCTTTTGTTGCTGTAGTTGGTTACTGTTTTTTATTCATTAAATTATTTGAAAGTCTCACTGTTCGATGGCGGATAACATCTTAAAACTGGGCATCCCTGCTGGGTCTCTTCAGAATGCAACAGTCGAACTGTTCCGAAAAGCTGGTTACAGTATTTCAATCTCTTCTCGTTCCTATTACCCGACCATTGACGACCCGGAAATTGAGTGTTTGACAATTCGGGCGCAGGAGATGGCAAGATATGTACATCAAGGGATTTTGGATGCAGGCATTACCGGGCATGACTGGGTTGTAGAAACCAACGCAGATGTCAAAGAAGTTTGTGAACTTGTTTTTTCAAAAGTGAGCCGCAAACCGGTCCGTTGGGTACTGGCTGTGCCTGAAGATTCGAACATAAATTCCGTCAAAGATCTGGAAGGGAAACGGATCGCGACCGAAGCGGTTGGATTGACGAATCAGTATCTCGATAAACATGGCGTGATCGCAGAAGTTGAATTTTCCTGGGGAGCGACCGAAGTCAAGCCGCCCCGTCTGGTTGATGCGATTGTCGAAGTGACAGAAACCGGTTCCTCATTACGGGCCAACAATTTACGAATTATTGATGTTGTCCTCGAAAGTACAACGCGATTAATCGCCAATAATACCGCGTATGTCGATCCCTGGAAAAAACAGAAATTGAATGACATCGCGCTGATGCTCCGATCGTGTCTTTCGGCTGAAGGCAAAGTCGGCTTGATGCTCAATGTGCGTCGCAAAGACCTGGAACAAGTTCTCAAAGGTCTGCCCGCATTACAACAACCAACGGTTTCATCCCTTTCCGATCCCGATTGGGTCGCGATCAGTACGATCATCGAAGAACCGATTGTCCGAACGATTGTGCCTCAATTGAAAAACGCAGGAGCGACCGGAATTGTCGAATTCCCAATTAACAAAATTATCGAATAAGCGACTCGCTCAAAAAAACTTCCCACCTGAATTGTTCTTTAAGGAGAGACCTGATGCTCAGAAAATTTGGTTACCACACATTCGCAGTTGCCACCCTGACCCTGCTTTTTGCCGGTTCAACTTTTGCAGGAGATTGGCAATGTCTATTCGATGGTAAAACTCTTAGCGGCTGGACACAAAAAAACGGTACCGCCAAGTACGAAGTTGTTGATGGAACGATCAAAGGGACAACCAACGAAGGGAGTCCGAATTCCTTTCTTTGTTCCGACGAACTTTATGGCGATTTTGAATTGGAATTTGAAGTAAAAGTACACAACAGTCTAAATTCCGGTGTGCAAATTCGTTCAACAACCGCAGAGCCTAAAGGAAACGCAAAGTACGGTCGTGTGAATGGCCCGCAAGTTGAAATCGAAGCCAGTTTAGCAGGTGGTGCAGAAGCTGGTTACATCTACGGCGAAGCGACCGGTCGCGGCTGGCTTACCCCCAAAGACAAATTGATCCCACACAAATACTTCAAAGATGGTCAATGGAATAAATTCCGTGTCATCGCTAAAGGAAATCACTTCCAGACATGGATCAACGGGCATCAGATTGCAGATTTAACCGATGAAGAAATTTACAAAACACACCCGAAAGGTTTCATCGGTTTGCAAGTGCATGGCGTCCGAAAAGCAAGCGGTCCTTACGATGTCGCCTGGAAAAACATCCGTATCAAAAAACTCGACTGAGAATTCTGAGAATTCTCAGGCGAGCCGGGTCAGTTAGGGCTTGTTGATTTATTAAACAAAATGTCGTGTTCAGTATGTTTTCACTATTTTGAAACAGGCCTTTTCAGACGTTTCGTTACATTAAACCATGTTCAAAGCTAACTTAAAGCG
>JAJRTM010000811.1 GCA_024278285.1 Planctomycetota bacterium | reverse complement strand
TGGGTGGAAAAGCAATGGGAAAATCTGTCTTGATGCCGCCCTGGGGACGTACGATCAACAAGAACCAGATTCAAGATGTTATCGCTTTTTTGCGTACCGTGCCGCAGCGAGCCAAACAAGCAGCCGCGGCTGAGGCGAAAGAAGAAGAAGATGAAGATGATGGGTAATGCTACCACTAACTCGGCATAGCCAGTACCAAGTTGGACTGTTAAATTATTTAAGTTGTTGTTTTTGGTACTGTTACGCCTTGGTTCTTGATTCCACGGTGTGTGCCACGGCTCTGTGAGCCGTGCAAACTGAAAATCAAGCTTGATTTTAACAAGATATTCTTACTCCAACGCAGCACGGCTCACAGAGCCGTGGCACACGAAACAGTAAGATTGCGCAACAGTTTCGGTGCACAATAGTCTTCCGGTTTCTCCATCTTCCGGTTTATTTACCAGCCCAGTACCAAGCAGAAAAAATCAAGAGGGAAGCTCAGGTAATCTATTGAGGATTGTCCGTGCTACCCGGTGAGTAAAGTGATCGTTAATTGATTGTTCGCATTGCGACGCGAACTTCTTTCACTTGCGTTGTTTCTCCGACACGCACTCGTAAATCCGGGCGGACCTCTGCTCGCCGAATCCATGCCGATTCTCCAGCGGGGAGCCATCGGAGCATATAAACACCAGCAGGCACATTGCCCAAGCGATAGACCCCATTGTTGTCTGTCGTTGCCAGTTGTTTGGCTGATTTTTTCAACGTGTAGCCCAGCCAGTTTTTCTGTAAAGCGACCAAGACGACTTTGCAATTTACCAAAGGGCGTCCCTGATGAGATAAACGCCCACTCACTTCGCCTCCTGGAATTATTTCAGCCGGTATCGTGGAAACAGGGGAAGTTCGCGTTTGCGTTTGCGTTTTAACAAGACGTAGTTGCTGACCATTCAAGTTGATAATCAGATACTTTCCATCTTCGCTCCACGTCCCGTCAGCTTCCGTTTTTTTATTCCCGGTATCTTTGGCAGGGACGTTTTCCATACGTGTGGTTGTGAGCGAGCGAACGTTTTGGCTTGAAGAAATTTGGGAAACAGAACCTGATTGCAATTTTAATTCAGGCTGTTCTGGAGTTAAAAACTTCAGAACAGCAACACCTGTTGTAGATCCCGCCTGTGAGGGGCGTACTGTCTGTGCCCAACCACTTGTTGAGGTCATCACAGTTACCATCACAGCCGCAACGATACGGATAGAATTAAAATGAACCATCTCAGGATCTCCCGCTAAATCTTTATGGGGGTTCAGTAGGCGAAGTCTAATAAAAAGTTGACCGTATCACCCGTTGTGTTGTTTCCCTGAGCATCGATAACGAATTCTGAAACGAGTCGCACATTGGTGCGAATGTAAGCCGATGCTCCAACGACCGCACGCTTGATACCCGCTTCGGCCTGCCGTTCGCCATTCTGGAAGTTCAACTCTTCATACCGACTATAGCCAATCAACCAGGGCTTGAAGTAATAGTCAGCTTCGACAAACCACGTTGACATTTCATCCGGAGCGATTGTATCGGGATCTTCATCACTGATCGGATCCTTATTCCAACCGTAGGTCCAGGCACCAAAAAGGTCGAAATCCTGATATTGCATTCGAGCATCGAAGCCCAGTCGTTCAAAACGGTCAGGACGAATAACACTACGAGTGCCAAGCAGCGTGTAGGTGGTTACCCCATCGCTCCTTAATAGATCAACATTATCTGCGACTGTAACCGATGCCTGATTACGTCCCATGTAACCAAATACTCCTGTCTCGAACTGAATTTCCCGCCAGAAATCCAAGCCCATCGGTGCCATTTCATCCTCACCTGGTGGATCATCCCCTCCGGTATCAGGATTGACCTGCTCGGCCTGTCCAATCACACCATCCATGGGAAATCCCCACCACTTTCTCGCGACACGAAAGTAGAAATCTTTCTGTGAATTATTATCCCAGGCCGACTCAGCACCGTTACCGTTAACGAGACCAATCACATACGAATTATTTTGCCGAATGATCCCATTAATTTCGATACCGCGTTGGGCTGGCTCAAACATAAAGCCGTTGCCTCCCATAGTGGCAACATTAACCAGATAGGGAGTCGTACCAATCTGGCGATGAATCGAACGCCAGGGCGCAATGACCTGGGGTTCAAACTGACCAACCCTTAAATTCATCGCATGGCGAGGTAATGTGAGCCAACGGTTTCCCGTCCGCATCCCATTGTCGTCTTCTTCGTCTGACCAGGCAAACAAGTTGCTGAACTGCACGAAAAAACGTTCCAGATCTGGTGAAAGTGACCTCTCTCCACCACCACCACCACCATGTCCGCCTCCCGCTCCATGCGAACCGGCTCCCGCAAGCACAATACTACCATACCAGGAAATGTCTTTGCCCAGCGTACCGGCGGAGAGCAGCGACACATCGTTAGGGTATTGGAAATCGGTGCTTTGTTCACCTGCCGCCCGCTTGCCAAGATACTGATTAAACCCCATACGCGCCCGCATCGCAATGGGGGGCAAATTAGGGATGTCGTTGGGCCAAAGCGAGTTGGGCCACATATCTTTATAGCGATCATTTCCCAGCGGAATCGGTTCGTCTTTAACGAGAATATCATCGTCCCTTGGGAATTGATAACCGTTGCGACGAAAGGCTTCTCCGGTTGAGTTCAATTTGGGGAAACCGGCGTGACACGTGATACACGATGTACGGTATTTGCGAGAAAAGACAGGAATTGCATAGGCTGCCTGCGTGACGGTCAGTACGATCATCCATGCTGTCAAACCGGCAAGAACTCTGCCGGTGCGCACTGAATAAAATTGTTTTACTCCAAACATCTTTAAGCCCTTCCTTGGGTATCAAGATAAAATTCGATCATGAATTTTATTATTTATTTAACGCAGTCAGTGCAGCCTTCTCCATTGCAACTGGGGCAACCATTTCCATCGCCTTGACCTTCACTGCAATCTTGGCAGATATATCGAGTGATCTTCACTTTCACCTTTTCGTAACAAGGCTCTTTCACACAGATTGGTTTTTTTACCCGTCGATATACGGTGTAAGGGACTTTGACGCATGAATAATATTTGACCTTGATCGTGGTCTCGCCTTTTTCGTGCTTTAAGCAGACTTTCTCGGTTTTTTCCAGAACCGGCTTGATATGCTTGCAATGTAACTCACTACATTTACCGCATTCGCTGGTTCCGCCGCCGTGTTTTTTCCATTTCTCTTTTCCGACACATCGCTGGCCGTCTTTGAATTCACAAACAGGCATGCAGTAAGGACACGGGATTTCTTTTGTGATTAAAACATCTTTGAAATGATAGCGCGTTTCCGGAATTGAAACCCATTCATATCTGACCGATGAATTGAAAACTTCCTTCTTCCCGACAAGACATTCTGTGACAGGAATGCGTTTAATGCAAATTTCTCCTTGAGTCAGAGAACGCCCGCAGGAATCACACTGATGTTCTTCCAGGTCGATCCCTTTTCGCTTGAAATAGTTGATCAAGCTGAAGCGACCTCCGGCATGTACCAAGGTTGTCGCGCCAACCGTCAGCACGGCAAGCAGGCAAACAGTCCGTAAAAAGTAAATGTTTCTGGGCATCTCTTATCCTCACTATTTTCAGGGTCGGGCAGGTTCATCGCAGAAAAATTCGTATTTCATCTGGGCATTTCCTCACGAACTTTATTGCGGCATCGGGTTTACCGATTCAATCGAACTCCTCATCTATCTTGATTCGGGTAGCAGTGTTTTCGACTTCTGCTGTTCGATTTTCAAAAGAATGCTCTCGCAAAACTTCTGAATTTCCAGATTGGGAGTCACTGCCGGGTATCTCAGGCACTGATGAGAGAAAAAGCCTTTGCCACCGCGCATAGAAACGCGACAGACAACACAATTTAAGACAATCTGTACGAGCCTGGCCTCTACAGAATTAACCAGAAATGGCTAATGGGCTGTATTCACAGGACTCAATAAGTTGTCAGCGATTCCCCCCAAAGTGCAATCTATCAGCAACCCCCAAATTTGCACTCTATGGCGTTAATCGACCAATACTGAGCCTGCCCTTGAACATTAACGATGAACTTGATTCGTTTTATCGATTTATTTCAGCATTTCGAAAATTCGTGTGCAGCGGTAACAGTAGTAATTTCTGTATTGATATTTACATGAACTGAAACAAATCAGGAAAAGCTTCGACAGCCTGACTGTCCGGTAAAAGCAGGGTCTCTTATTGAACAGCATCAAATTAAACTCGCTACCAAGGTTTCCTTGGAAAGCGAGGATATTGATTACTAGCGTTTTGTAGATGTTCCGGATGAGGAGTTGGCCACACGGTGGCGTAACTGACGACTGTGCGGATCGAGCGTCAGAACACGTTGCCAGATTTTCCTGGCGTTCTCATGGTTACCGATATTTTCTTCGATAGCAGCCAGACTGGCCCATGCACCGACC
>JAJRTM010000810.1 GCA_024278285.1 Planctomycetota bacterium | reverse complement strand
TGATAAATGCGAGCCACGCGCAGCCGACACAATTTTCGCTTGGCAACACGCAGCAGTCCTTGCGATATATCTGGACGCTCAGACGTCTCACTTTCTGATTCACAAGCAACGGACGATTCTGCACAGCAATCATCCACAGCGACTGCATCAGATGCTGATGTCGTTTCTGTTGAGGAATCTGTTGCGGTCGATGGTCTGTTTTGCGAAACAGATGGTTTTGAATCGACAGAGGGAGTGACTGTTTGGGCCGAATCAGAAATCACGGGCGATGTTGCCGGCGTTCCCGGTTTTGCAGCCGTCAGTTTTTCCAATAGTGCTGCCGCTCGCCGCATCTTGAAAAAGTACATCCAGATCATGAGCGCAGTAAAAAGAACAAGTAGTAGCATTATTGACGTGTGAAACAACGTCATGCCGAAAAAACGAAAACCAGACGGAGCAGCAGCGGGAGGGAGCAAACTCATTTCACGTTTGAACCAGGTGAGCGCCACATTGCGGGGAGCTTTTCCTTCAGCCAGTGCGCGATTTGCAGCCAGGCCACTTTCAAAACGAGAAAGCCCTTCACGCATTTTCGCAGTAGCGATTTGCATCGCTGCAAAATCTTCAATCGAGGCAGCGATTGATAATTCGCCCAATCCTTCAGAAAGGAGCGCCGTCCCTTCCATCATCCGCTGGTGGGCTTCCTGTTCAATTTGAACCCGTTCCTCCAATGGCAAATCCGGCAAGTCCATCAGTCGGGGATACATCTCTTTAGGCTTGGGGGCACCCATTTTCTTCATCATGCCATCCATCCCACCGCCACCTTTACCGCCCATCATACCGCCGCCACCGCCCATGCCGCCACCTTTTCCTGCAGGTCCGGCATTTTGAGGGCCCGCACCATCCGGAGGGCCTCCTTGCCCTGGATGATGTCCTAAATGCCCCCCACCTTTCGGACCCTGCCCGAAGATGACGGAAGCATTGAGAACCGACCCACAAAAGAGCAACAGAGCCAAAGCATATCGCAGGCGAGCCGGGCCAGTGATGGCCCGGATTTTTGAGATGCCGAATGCGACAAAGCGTAGTGACCAGGGGGTTAACACCCCCGGCTCGCCTGGTCTTTTTTTATCCATTGCAAAACCGACTAAGTAATTTTTTGTCATTGGGAAGATAATCCACTCGTTACCAGTACGATGCAACTGGATTTAATTCGAATTCTGTGTACCTGCATCATCATGATCTGCCGGCAATGTTCCGACAAGTGCTTTTCTTTGTTCGTCGGTAAGAACTTTGGCTGCTTCGCCAACCGCACGGATAAAGGCGATTCGTTTCTCGCCACTTTGTTTTTCGATGTCACGAATCTTCGCTTCAATTTTTGCTGCATCTGGTTTATCGGAACCGGTTAAAACCCACAATTCCTGTTCTGCCTGAGCGATTGTACGCTCAAAAGTCGCCTGTTCGAGTAAAGTTTTTTCTTTTATCTGATTTAATTTGAGTTGTTGCTCCTGCGTCAATACGATGTGCTCGGAATGATCAAGAAAAAAGCTGGTGGCACCAATATGATAAATGTGCGACGCACCGGCAAACCCAGGCAGTGCTGATGAAACCTGCATTTTGTCGGTCCCTTTTACTTTGCCCATCATCGCCATGCCGGACATTCCCATTTTCTTTTTGCCAGACATTCCCATGCCTGACGCCATTTTTTTCTGATCACCCACCATCGCTTTCTTTTTGCTCATCATTTCTTTGCCCGCCATCGCCGACATTCCCATTCCTTTTTTCATCCCCATTCCAGGCATCGCTTTGCCCTGCATCTTGGAGCTTTTCTTCAATTCTACTTCCAGTTTATCTACTTTAGCCTGGAGTTCACGGAGTTGAGCAGCCAGTGTCTGATTCCCTTGATTAACTTGTGCGATCACCGGAGCAGGAAGAAATACGACCAGAAGCAGGCATCCAGCCAAAGCAATCTGAATCTTTTGAGCAATGTAATTTATTGAGAAAGACTTCATTTTATGTTCCAATTATCGTTCCAGAAGTAGAGACAGGGTCCACAATTGTGGACCCCGAGAGGAATGCCTTCGTAATTACTTGTCCGTTTTTTTCTTCTTTGGCTGACTGGCTTGTTTTCTTTTCGCAAGCAATCGCATTAGTGCCTTGTGCTCAGCTTCTGCTTTTTCCAGTTCTTTGGTGATATTGCTGCAGCAGTCCATAACGGAATCGCCATCCGGCATATCTTTACAGCATTCGCCGTGTAAATTTCCATGCGTATCGCCTGCGTTGGCAAGATGCTTGTTGATTTCCTTTATCGCATCCTGGACTTCTTTGTCTCCTTCATATTGTTTAGCCAATGCAGTCAGTTCTTTTTTGGCTGATTCAATATTCTTCCCCAAGCCTGCCGATTCTGTTTTTGCAATTTCCGGGGTCACATTATTTTTCTGGCCTGAATACCGATACAAATCTCGTGAGTAGTCCTGTGCGTGCCGAATACTTCGAGAAGCACGCTGGCTTGACCAATAACCTTTCCCGGGATGTAACCTGCGACTCGATGTACTACGTGGATGCCCTTGAGCATCCGCAGAGTTCGATAAAGAAGGGGCCGCAACCACTGCCAGGGCGAGGCAAAAAAGAAGCTTGTTTACTCCAGATAGCCTATTTTTCGTGTGCGATACAGACATTTCGAAGCCTCCCTCAAAGTAAGGTGTCATCACTCGGGACCGAATCGACAACATGTCGATTCTCTGGCTCGCAACAAGAGTCCGCGATTGTGGCACGCCTGTTGCAATGTTAGATGCAGCAGCCCTGCTGGTTCTTCACGAGACTCTTTGTTGGCCTGAAATATATCGTTCTGGATCAGCGATGAATGCCTCATGGCAACCCGATGAACAGAAGTAGAACGTGTGCTCGGCAGAAGCTGAATCAATATCATTTTTGTAGGTTCTTCGCAGAACTTAATGGCTTTTTCAGATCTTCAGCCATTAAAATTGAGGAAGAACCATGATAGGCGATTGTCCGCGGGTAGTGGGCCTGTGCAGTTAAATTTATTAAGTTGTTGTTATTGGTACTGTTGCGCCTTGGTTCTTGCATTCCGCGGTGTGTGCGACGGCTCTGTGAGCCGTGCAAACTGAAAATCAAGCTTGATTTCAACAAAATATTCTCACTCCATCGCAGCACGGCTCACAGAGCCGTGGCACACGAAACAGTTACTTCTTATTTCAAAGATTGCACCTGGGCAATCACTGCTTGGGGGACGCCGATATCGATGACATGAATTTCGCCGCAAAGTTCTGGCCCATCGCCATTTAGTAATCCCGGTTTGGTCGCGACAAATGTTGCAGTGATATCAGCCTGGATCGCTTCTCCCAGAATTTCGCCGGTATCGCAATGCAGTCCCGAAGGAATATCAATTGCAAAAACATTGACTCCTGCCTCTTTTGCTTTGTTGATGTGAGCAATCACGGAACGAAAAGGTTCACGGACTTCCCCTTGCAAACCGGTTCCGAGTAACGCATCAACAATCCAGGACGACTCTTGCAGCCAGTTGTTATCGTCCAGTTCTTCTACTGAATCGATCAGCAGAAAAGGGATCTGCATTTTCTCTGCAATTTTCCAGTTGATTGCAGCATCGCCGGGCAACTGTTCTGGCGAAGAAAGAAGGAGTATTCGAACATCAATCTTCTGGTTATGCAAAAAGCGAGCGATCACAAACCCATCCCCGGCATTGTTTCCTTTGCCAGCGACAATGGTGACTGGGCCTTTTGGTTTTTGCGCCATCAGCAGTTCTGCACAACCTCGACCGGCATTCTCCATGAGCACAACGCCGGGAATACCGAACTGGTTGATCGCAATCCGATCAACTTCACGAACTTGATTTTGCGTTAGGATCAAACACATACTGTTGCTCGGTTATCGTTAACGTTTTCGTAATTCTTTGAGAATTTCCACGCCGCGTTCAAGTGTTTCCTGCTCGGCTGCGTACGAAATGCGAAAGTGAGTATCCTGACTGCTGAAAACAT
Source organism: Planctomycetota bacterium (assembly GCA_024278285.1). Lineage (GTDB taxonomy): Bacteria > Planctomycetota > Planctomycetia > Planctomycetales > Planctomycetaceae > Rubinisphaera. The sequence goes on along the minus strand of JAJRTM010000810.1, from coordinate 9,780 downwards.
TGCCGGGAATAATCAACAAATTTCGAGCAATCGCTTCGGTCACAAATTCCGCCCCCGTTCCCCAGGGAGCTTTGACAAACAGATAAAACGCACCATCAGAACCACGGATATCATAATCACTCAATTCAGCAAGCATAAATTCGCGTTTTTTCTTGTACTGCTCAACCTCTGCTGACATATCAACATCACACGCTTTCAAAGCAGCCCACTGGGCCGGATGAGGCGCACAAACGAACGTAAACTGTTGCAGCTTCAGCATTTGCTGAATCAGATGTTGTGGCCCGTGGCAATAACCGACGCGGTGCCCGGTCATCGAATGCGATTTGCTGAAGCCGTCGATCACAATTGTCTGATCATTAAACTCAGCCGGGCTGACGAACGGTTTGTCGTAACAGAACTGGTGATAGATTTCATCACTGATCAGCGCGATATCTTTTTCCGCAGCAAGCTTTGCCAATCCCTTCACTTCTTCAACAGAGGCGATCGAACCAGTCGGATTGCTCGGGCTGTTAAACAGAATCACCTTGGTACGATCTGTAATCGCTGCCCGAACTTTATCCAAATCAATCTGGAAATCGGGATACGTATCGATTTCAACAACCTTGCCACCCGCGAGTGTCGTCAAATGTTTGTACATGACAAACCAGGGATCGAACACAATGACTTCATCGCCGGGATTGATCAATGTGCAGAGCGCCAACATTAACGCACCGCTCGTGCCACTACTGATGAACAGATTGCGGTCATCGTGATGATAGGTTTCATCCACTTTTTTTTGCAGGCGTTCAAGGAGTGGTTTTATTCCCTGCGTTTGACTGTAAGCGTTGTAGCCTTCATCAATCGCGTTTTTGAATGCTTCTTTGATCGGTTCAGGAGTATCGAAATGTGGCTGGCCGATACTCAGGTTGACCGGGTTGGTCATGTTCGCCGCTAAATCGAAAACCTTCCGAATGCCGGACGCATCGATCTGGTGCATCCGTTCTGAAATCCATCGCTCGCTCATTGTTGTTGCTTCTGTTCTGTTTGTCTCAATAATTGTTACGCGGCTCGACGGAAATCGCTATCAACCTGAAATTGTTCTTTTTCGCGGATAATCGAATCGGCATCAAACCGGTGTCCGAAGTACGTTCGTTGAGCCATCTGGTTTGAGAGGACCGTTTCAACATCTCCCGTTACCAGAACCCGCCCTGCACAGATGATTGTCGTGCGGTCCGTAATTGTCAATGTTTCTCGTTCCCGGTGGTCGGTAAGCAAAATCGAAATCCCGCGGTCCCGTAAATCGTAAATGATATCCTGAATGTCGTTAATGGTCGTGGGGTCAATTCCTGTAAATGGTTCATCGAGAAGAATCAATTCCGGTTCGCTGGCTAAACATCTGGCGATTTCGAGTCGTCTGCGTTCTCCGCCCGAAAGAGTTCCAGCCGTCTGTTTTTTCATGCTGGACAAGCCGAACTGACCAAGTAGTTCGTCGATGCGTCGTTTACGATCTCGCGAACTGATTGGCATGAACTCCAGGATCGCAACCAGATTCTGGGCCACGGTCAGTTTTGTGAAGACCGATTCATCCTGCGGCAGATATCCCATTCCGTGACGCGCGCGTTTGTACATCGGCCATTGGGTAACATCGATACCGTTCAATAAAACATGCCCTTCTGTCGGATCGACCAAGCCGCATGTCATGCGAAATGTTGTCGTTTTGCCTGCACCGTTTGGCCCGAGTAATCCAACAATTTCGCCCCGTTCGATATTAAAACTGACTCCATCGACAGCACGTTTGCCGCCCGGATAATCCTTGACCAGATTCACACACTCCAATAAAGACACGTCACGCCCTCCTTGACACTTTCGCTGTACTCATTTTTACAACTCTATTTTAGCTCCAAACGCCACTTCCATGATAGTGCAGATTCGGCTGCATTGGCACTCAGGGGTGCGTAAGATATGGTATACTGCCGTTTGCTAACAGGTTCTTTTTCAAAAGGCCTCATAAAATCAAAGTCACTCAACTTACTTCAGGCCAGTAAAATGGAATTTCTTCTCAGTTATTTAATGGGGGCAATCGGTGCTTTAAGCCTTCTTTACTTCCCTTTTCTCATCTGGATGCTGATCGATTGTGTTCGAAATGAGCCGGATCGTGGTATCTGGATTTTCCTCATGATTTTTCTTCAGGGCTTCGGCTGCCTTATTTACTTTTTTTTCCGTTTTCTACCGCGAGGTGATTTTGGTTTTCTCAATTCATTCGTGGCTCGTTTTCAGACCAAAGAATTGAACCGCCTGCGAATTGAAGCGAAGCAGATCGGGAACCCGTATCACTGGTTCCATTATGGCGAAAAATTGCGTGAGCTTCAGCAGTACCCTAAAGCGGAGCAGGCTTATCGGACAGCATTGGAAAAAGAGCCGGAAAATATTCAGGCGTTATGGGGACTGGCGATTTGCCTGGAAAACCAAAAACAGTTTGAGGAAGCGTTTCAGATTGTTACCCAAATTTATCAACAGGATCCCGCTTATAAGTTTGGGGATGTTTCGCTGGCTTACGCCCGTTTGTTAATTGTTTTGGAAAGATGGGATGAAGCTTGCGAGCATCTTGAAACGCACGTCAAACGCTGGCGGCAACCGGAAGGCTTGTATCTGCTGGCTCGCTGTCAACTCCATCAACAAAACAGCGAGGCGGCGAAAGATACACTCGAAATGCTGATCATGGATATCGAAGCGAGTCCCTCTGCGATTGCCCGTAAACAGAAATCCTGGAAACGCAAAGCGAAAAAACTTTTGCGGGCAAACTGGTAACTATTCAGCCATAGTCGTAGGGTCCGCTGTGCGGACCAAAACAGAAGCATGCAAATACGATCAATGGTCCGCACAGCGGACCCTACAGGCTGTCGAATATTCAATATCTCCTTCATGGATAATTGCCATTCCTGTCATGAAATTCAACAGTAATTGTTTGTTTGATCCTTACTCTTTTTTACGAACATGCAGCAGTACCGATTGAGAGGCATGCCCGCCTGCAGCGGTAGTTTTGATGTGAAACAATCGAGATTGCGGTTGCGTGACAGGATCGCAGGTAATAAAGAATTCTCGCTCGCTGCTGTTTTCTGTAATTAACAAACCGTTCAATCCGATGTTATCGATGTAGGTGCCAAACGGTAAATTTCTGCCGGAATCTTCGCGTCCAAACGGAATTGGCCCTTTGAAATCGTTTCGCTTTGCAATCACTTTCAGCCGAACCGTTTCGCCCGGATGAATCACGAACTCCAACAGCTTGGCATCGGGTGCAGAAATTGGTTGGAGCCCCGTTGGAGCAGGTACAATTTTCAGCGTCAGCTTCGCATCGCCTCCCGCTTTCAATTCCTTAAACTCTTTGACAGGATGCGTGATTTGTTTGCCATCGATTGTTGCGGTTGCAGAAAACTTGATTTTTGAGGCGAGTTCTTTATCAATTTTGAAACCGGCGTCAATCGAAATGACACCTTGTGCCTCAATCTGATCTTCTTCAATGATGATGGGTGATGAAATCTGAATACCATCAGGAACTTCGGTGCAATCAAACCGAACGGGACCACGGTAGCCATCGCTGCGAGTGATGCCGATCTGGAAATCTTGCCGCGATCCGGGCGAAATGGTGAGTGTTTTACTCAACATCCGGGGCGAGAAATCTCGTTGGGGAACACGCATTTCCAAATTGTACGTAAACTTCTCCCCTTCGTAACCACGGATATCACTCACTTTCAGTAGATATTCTCCTGTTTCGGGAGCGGTAAAAAACAGGCGGGAATCTTTCCCGATGTCTCGATAAGAAGCATCATCGTTTTCAAAATAAATCGGGAACACGGGCAAACCGTTCGGCACAATTTCTTCGCCAACCCGAATCGGTTCGACAATATAACAAGGCTCCCCGAGCGCGTGAGCCAACGGCGTGGTATCGAAATACCCCCAACGATTTCCCTTGTAAGGAAAGACAGTAAATCCGGAATCTGCACCGCGAGGCAAGTGATAAAATCGCGTCACTTCTCCGTTGGCGTACAGATATTCTTTGATTTTCATTTCGTTCCAGTTAAAGACTCGAAAATCACTCGCCCGGTTGGAGTCTTTTCCACGAAACGTGAAGTACGATTCACGCACCGCCTGCAGATTGATCCGCTTTAGCTTTTCTCCCTTACTGGTGAGAACTTCAAGATGTGAATCGAGAGGTGATTTGTCGCGAGCAGCACGAATTTCAAACAACCACTCGGCTCCCTTATTGGCAGAAAAACGATACAAATCGGAATCCGCCTTGCCATTCGGTTTGCCTTGAATCTTACCAACGATTTTCACCGGGATATCGATCCGCTGCGCCTGCGCCGGTGTTTGATTCGGTTCCTGTTCGTTGATCGATTTCTCTGCGATTTTCACTTGTGGAAGATGAGAATGAAATTCTGACCCGGTCGATTTTACTTGCAACAGTTTATCACTCCCTGGAATTCTGTAAGAGAGTAGCGAGCCATCAAGTCGGGCGACGAAAAAGGAATTTCCTTCGGGAGAAAACGCGACCGATGAAATCAGCTCCCGCTTCTTTTCATCCCACAGATAAACTTCCCGGAAATCGCTTGAGTCCCATAATTTGATGACGCCGTTATCTGCAAAACTGACCAGATGAGTCCCTTGAGGTCGCCAAAGTAAATGGGAAACAACCGCCTCGTGAGCAAATAAGGCAAACAACTGCGGATTAATTTTCGGCTCTGTTTGGGAAACGTGTTTCCAGACTCGCAGTTTTTTATCCGCCCCGACAGATGCAATGAACTCGTTGTTCGGACTAAACGTGCAGGCGTATTCTTCCTTGAGCGGCTGAGGTAATGTATCGAGCCGCTGCCCGTCGCGGACGCGCCAGACTTTGCACGTATCGTCCGCACTGGCGCTAAGCAGCGATTGTCCATCTGGACTGAACGCGAGATCGTAGACGGCTCCATTATGTCCGGGAAATGTTCGTACTTGCTGGCCCGTTTGGGCGTCCCACAGGATGATCGTTTTATCGTAACTGCACGTTGCCAGCAAATCGCCCACAGGAGAGAATTCGATATCGTAAATTAAATCGCGATGACCGGGAAAACTTCGCTCAGTTTTTCCGCTGTTCAAATTGAAAATGGAAATCAATCCCCCACGACTGCTGACGCCCGAGGCAATCGCAAGACGTTTTCCATCCGACGAAAAACTAAGTCCATTCACCTTGCCCGGCAAGTTGTCGATACGAAACAGAGGCGCCTTCAATGCAACCTCGGTGACAGCAGTGGATGTTTTTGTTGCCGGCTTGATGATCAGCACTTCTTCAAACCGTCCGATTGCAAGTAGACCGAGCGGCGAACAATCAATCGCGGTGATCGGTTTTTTATCGAGGTAAGGGGGGATTTTCGGAACGTTCAGTTCGAGGCGATTCGGCTGCATCCCTTTCGGCCCGACTGCTCCCGCTTTTACCCAGGCACGCAGCAGTTCAATTTCCTGTTTATTCGGTTGTGGCTCGTCTTCAGGAGGCATTGTTGTTTCCGCGTTCTTATTGAGAACCCGCAGCAGCAAACTCCCCGCGACATCACCAGGAAGCACAACCGGCTTCCCTTCAATCCCCGCTTGCAGCGATTGATAAGTTTCTGTCGAAAAATCGCCTTCCTGATCAACATCGCTATGACAACCGGAGCAATACTTATTCAAAATCGGTTGGATGTTTTTTTGATAATCAACCGATGCTTCTTCTGCCATTAGAGTTGGGGTAAAAGCAGATTGCAGTAGAACTAAAAACAATAATAGAAAGCTCTGGGGAAAAATGTGGTTATATTTCATCTTGGACTCTCCCCACCTCACCCGGTTAAGCCGGATTCAAAAAAAAGATTAACGTTTTTACACTGCGATTATGCAATATTAACCCTCGCGATAATATAGAAACGCGAAAAGTATTTCTTTCCATTTATAAAATAACAAAAGTTCTCATCACATGCGAATCCACTTTGGGCGAGCGGTTCAATACTTTAATGGCTGTACTGTTGCGATACATATTCGACTTGCGGTACGTTATACTGCTGGTGATTAATTTCTTTGCATCTTGTGCAAGACCTGAGAAGTTTTCCTCTGGCTACGACTTTTAAGATAGAAGATAGAGAAATGCAACTTTTTTGCCGACTGGCTTTTTCAATACTTTTGATCATGACTGTTTTATTATTGTCATCGCCACTAATCGATGCCCAGACGGCTGGCAAGTCTACTTCCAAAGTTAATAAAAAAAACAAACGGATTAAGATTGAGTCATCCCGTAAAATGAAACGGAATGACAAAGATGCCAAGAATAATCAGACTGGTATAAAGGAGCCACCCCGTGATCCTGCTTATGCTAAATTCGGGATTTATCAGCAGACGGCTTCCCTTCCGGTTTCAGCAAAGGCTGTTAATACAAGCTTGCCGTTGCAACTTTTGCCGGGGGATCGGATCGCATTTATCGGGAATACATTATTTGATCGTGCGCAATTGTTTGGAGACTTCGAATCGCTGCTCCATCAACGTTTCCCCCAGCATAAGCTCGTCGTAAGAAATCTGGCATGGTCAGCAGATACGACCGATTTGCAACCTCGTCCTGCAAATTTTGCGAGTATTGATCAACACCTCACTTACGAGAAAATCGATGTTGTCTTCGCAGCTTTTGGTTTTAATGAATCGTTCGCTGGCCCCAAAGGGCAGGCAGCGTTCCGTAAAACATTTACCGATTATATTCAGTCATTAAAAACTAAAGCATTCAACGGCAAGACCGCACCTCGAATTATTTTGCTTTCGCCCATTGCGAATGAAAATGTTGAAGGCGTAGCGGCTGCCGACAGGAACAACGAAAACATTGCGGCTTATGCAGAGGTTATTCGTCAGGTAGCTATCGAACAGAAAGTTGGGTTTGTCGATTTATTTACAGAGACAAAATCTGCCGCTGCAACTCCCAGTGATGACATCACCATCAATGGAATTCATTTGAATAAAAAGGGATACAATGTTTTCGCCAAAACGATGTACCAGGGTTTGTTTGGCGAAGAAGCTCCTGAAGTTAACGAAGCGATACGCCAGACGGTTATCGATAAAAACAGGCAGTTTTTCAGGCGTTATCGTCCTGCCAACACCTACTATTATACAGGAAGCCGAAACAAGGATTATGGCTACCTCGATTTTCTGCCGGCAATGAAGAATTTCGAGATCATGACAGCCAAACGCGACCAGCGAATCTGGGATTTGGCACAAGGGAAAAAAGTGTCGCCCAATGTAGACGATTCCAACGTTCCGCCTCTTCCCCAGACAAAACAGAGCCGTGGTGCCAACCGCTGGATGTCGGCTGATGATGAACTCAAAGCGTTTAAGATTGATCCACGTTTTGAAGTTAACCTGTTTGCCGGCGAGGAGGAATTCCCTGATATCGCTGCGCCGATCCAAATGCGATGGGATAGCCAGGGGCGTTTATGGGTTGCCTGCTCAACGACTTACCCGCATGTTTATCCCGGCAACGAACCGAACGACAAGCTTGTCATTCTGGAAGATACTGATGGCGATGGGAAAGCGGATAAATCGACTCTTTTTGCAGACGATTTGAATATTCCACTATCATTCGAATTTGGTGATGGCGGCGTTTATGTTTCGGACATGCCCCACTTAACATTCATTAAGGATACCGATGGAGACGGCCGCGCCGATTACCGTCGTCACGTTTTGACTGGCTTTGGAACGGAAGATTCTCACCACGCTTTACACGATTTCACCTGGACTCCCGATGGCGATCTCATTTTTCGAGAGTCGCTGTTTCATCATTCGCAAGTTGAAACGCCTTACGGTCCTGTCAGACAACAAAACAGTGGGTGGTTTCGTTATCAGCCGCGCGATCATCGGTTAATCAGTTTTGGAACTTATTCAAGCACAAACCCCTGGGGCGTTACTTACGACGACTGGGGGCAACACATGGCAAGCCATCCCGTATTTGCATCTGCTTTCCATGCACTCGATCCGGTTTATCCAATTCAGCATTCAAGACCAAAAGGCCTTCAGGCGTACTCTGGTGTTTGCGGACAGGAGTTTGTCGACTTCCCCACATTTCCGCAAAGCATGCAAGGGCAGTTCATTAAGGTTCGATACAAGCCGACAAATCGAGTGGAAATTCTGAAGTGGGTTGAAGGAGATTTCGGATACAACGAAGAATATGTGGGCGATCTTTTATTCTCATCAAACCTCAGTTTCATTCCTGTTGATTTACGTTATGGGCCGCGCGGTGCGATGTATATTTGCGATTGGTATAACCCAGTGAAAGGGCACATGCAATATTCGTTACGCGATGAACGACGTGATCGGCACTCCGGACGTATCTGGCGAATAACAACCAAAGGGCATCCATTACTGCAACCACCGAAAATTGCAGGAGCAACGATTGCAGAATTGCTCGAACTGCTGAAGCGGCGAGAGTATCGTTATCGATATTGGGCAAAACGCGAACTACGAAAAGCGGATCCAGAGGAAGTAAAGACTGCACTCGATACCTGGGTACAGAATTTGAATGCAGATGAGGCTCGCTTTCGGCATCATCAAACCGAAGGACTTTGGACGTATCGTCTGATTGGCAAAGTGAATACCAATTTGCTGCGAGAATTACTCGCTTGTGAAGAACATCACGCCCGCGCCGCAGCAACGCGGCAGTTGCGATACTGGCACACAAAATTACCTAATGCAGATAAACTGCTGAGAAAAGCAGTGAACGATGCAAACGGGCTGGTCCGCATGGAGGCAGTTATTGCTGCCAGCTACATTGCCTCCAAGCCTGCTTTTGAAGCGGTGATGGATGTATTCAAACACCCGATGGGAGGGCATTTATCTTATGCGGTTAACTGCACGTTGAATTCCCATACACTAAAGCCATTCTGGGAAGAGAACCAATCTTACAATATCGCAGAAATGCTGAAGAAAAATAAACCGCTAGATGAATTCAAGGAACCTGCCCCAACACGTGCAGAAGCAAAGTTCGATAAACAGAAGAACCTGAAAAAACTGAAGATATTCTGCGTCCACGAGCGAATGAAATTTTCAGTCGATCAGATTGGTGTGACCGTTGGGCAACCTGTCAAAATTGTTTTTACCAATGGAGACGCGACCGCTCATAATATGGTCTTCGTGAAGCCCGGTGCGTTGGCTGAAGTCGGTATCGCCGCCAACGCGATGGCAAGAGACCCCAAAAACGCAAATTCAGATTTCATCCCGGAATCAAAACGCTCCCTCATTCTGCATTATTCGCCGTTGATTGGCTCAACACGAAAAAACATGGTGCACGTCTTTCGCTTCAAGGCACCTGTAAAACCAGGCATTTATCCTTACGTTTGCACCTTCCCCGGTCACTGGGTGATCATGAATGGAGTGTTAATCGTTGGCAAGACAACAGACGATGTCGATAAAATGATAGCTGGCCGAAAAACACAGACTATCAGGCAGTGGACGATGAAAGATTTTCCGACAGTGACAATCGTAAACGACAGAAAAACGATGATCCAGGGAATGGGAGCATTCACCAAAGCCCGCTGCAATCAATGTCATCAAATTCAGGGACATGGTTTTAATTTAGGGCCCGATTTGACCGCTGTTGCCAAGCAGTACACAGGGATCAAACTGTTACAGCAACTGATTGAACCATCCAGCGAGATTAACAAGAAGTATCAGAACTACCAGTTTCTTTTGGAAAGTGGCAAAGTAATCAATGGCGTGATTATGAATGAATCGACTGATGAGTACGAAGTTGCGACCAACATGCTT
>JAJRTM010000809.1 GCA_024278285.1 Planctomycetota bacterium | reverse complement strand
GCCCCGGAAAGAAGGTCGGAGGCTTTTTGCGTTTTCGGGAACGCGATCACATCACGAATATTATCGTAACCGCACAACAGCATCACCCAGCGATCCAAGCCCAACGCGACACCGCCATGGGGAGGCGCACCGTAGCGTAATCCTTCCAGTAGAAACCCAAATCGAGCTTCCGCTTCTTCCGGGCTGATCTCCAGCAAATCAAAAATCTTCTGTTGAATCGCGGGGTCGTGGATACGAATACTGCCCGAAGCGGCTTCGTAACCATTAACAACCAAATCGTAAGATTGTGCCCGCACTTTTCCAGGATCGGTTTCTAACAGTTCGAGGTCGTCCAAATGCGGATAACAGAACGGATGATGCTCTGCGGCCCAGCGTTTATTTTCTTCGTCATATTGAAGCAGCGGAAATTCGACAATCCACAGACAGGAGAACTCTTTCGGATCGTAAAGTTCGAGTTCTTTCCCCAACCGATTTCGCAGCGCCGCCAAAGCAGCAGAAGTGACCGCGTTTTTATCAGCCACACAAAAGATAATATCGCCCGGCTTGGCCTGCATTTTTTCGATGATCGCTTTTTGATGTTCTTCTGAAAAGAACTTGGCAATCGGCGAATCGAGTCCGTCTTCTTTAACACGGAAAAAAGCCAGCCCTTTCGCGCCATAATCGCCCACGAATGCGGTGAGGCCATCAATCATTTTTCGGGTATATTTTTCCGCAGCCCCGGGCGCAACCAGCCCGCGAACTCGTCCGCCCGAGTCCATCGTTTTGCTGAAAACACCAAAACCGCACGCCGTGGCGATTTCGCCCAGATCGGTCAATTCCATTTCAAATCGCATATCCGGCTTGTCGCTGCCGAATCGCTCCATCGCTTCTGCATGAGTCAATCGCGGCAACGGCATCGGGTGATCGATTCCTTTCAACTCCTTGAGAGTTTCCTCGATCAATCCATCAATCACATTCAGCACATCATCCTGTTCGACGAATGTCATTTCGACATCGATCTGCGTAAACTCCGGTTGCCTGTCTGCCCGCAGATCTTCATCACGAAAACAACGGGCAATTTGCATGTAACGATCAAACCCGGCACACATCAGCAATTGTTTGAAAATCTGTGGCGATTGAGGTAGCGCATAAAAACTTCCTTCATGCACACGAGAAGGAACCAGATAATCGCGGGCTCCCTCGGGAGTGCTTCTGCCGAGAATCGGTGTTTCGATATCGAGAAAACCGTGTTTATCGAAATAGTCGCGAATTAATTTTGTGTACCGATGCCGAAGCATCATCGATTCCTGAAGCTCGGTCCTGCGAAGATCGACCATGCGATTTTTCAGGCGAAGTTCTTCGTTCGGCAAGTCGGCAGCATCAAGAAGAAAAGGTGGCGTGAGCGATTTGTTCAGAATTTCTAACTCGTTGACTCGAACTTCAATTTCACCCGTCGAAATTTTCTTGTTGACCATATCATCCGGGCGAGCAACGACATCGCCGGTGACACGCACCACATCTTCATGCCTTAAACCACGGGCCAACTGCTGGATATCACTGTTGTTTTCCAGGTTAAATTTGATCTGCGTTTTGCCGTAGCGGTCACGTAAATCGATAAAAACAATCCCTTTATGATCTCGATATTTATCAACCCAGCCACAAAGAGTGACCTGTTGATCGACTTGCTGTTTGCGTAATTCGCCACACGTATGAGTTCGTAACACGTTCTACTGTTTCTACTTGTTGAAGTTCTCTTTTGAATTTGGTTCTTCTCACATTTTAGTGGCTAAAAGAAAAAAGAGCCACGGATTCACACGGATCAAACACAGATCAAAAAAAATGTCACTCACGCAACAGAAGCATTTTCAGGTCAGATGAAGTTGAGAAATCTCTTTTTTCTTTGTGTCTTGTTGCGAATCCATTCCTCTTTTACCATTGAAGTTTCGTTTATTTGTTTGACAAAAGTTTCTCGCAAAGGTAACAAGAAGAGAGGATCATTTTTAGTTTATTTTCTTCAGGAGAATTGATCCGTGAAAATCCGTGTTCATCCGTGGCTGTAAAAAAAATCAGCCATTCTAGGGTATGAAGAACCTTTAAGTTTTCGCATAAGGCGAGCCGGGGATTATAATTGATTGGCAGCTTCTTTGTAGTGGTGGAACACCGAATTCTGATTGTGAAGCAAAGATTCAAGCCGCGGCAGGGGCCGCTGTTGCGGACCACACTGGGGATTCGCTCCCATTATTTCATGCGATGGTCCGCAATAGCGGACCCTACAGCTATCTATCGCCTTGCACTTTTTATCTTTGCTTGCTGCCAATGCGGACTCGGAATTCTGCTGGTGGCTTCTTTTTGAGTCTCTTGCATTCGCTGAACATCTGCCCCGAGAGCGGTCAGCTTTTCGGTCAGTTTTTCGTAACCACGATCCAGGTGGTAAATTCGTCGGATTGTCGTTTCTCCCTCAGCCGCCAGTGCTGCAATCACCAGGGCTGCGCTGGCTCGCAAATCGGAAGCCATCACGCTGGTGCCGCTTAATTTGTTGACTCCCTGAATAATGACGCTGTTCGCTTCGCGTCTGATTTTTGCTCCCATGCGAACCAATTCAGAAGCATACATGAATCGCTCTGGGAAAACGCGATCTGTCACCACGCTCATACCGTCCGCCAGGCATAGCATCGCGGTCAGTTGTGCCTGGATATCTGTTGGAATTCCGGGGTACGCCAGCGCGACGATGTCCCCCGCTTGAATTTGCGAGACACCTGCAACATGAATGGAATTGGAATCCGCTTGGCAGATCACACCAAGTTGTGTCATTTTATCGAGAAACGCAGAAAGGTGTTCCGGGATCACATTTTCGATTGTAACATCCCCCTGAGTGATAGCCGCTGCGATCATCCAGGTCGCTGCTTCAATACGATCTGGGATAATTTCATATTCGACCGGTTGGAGGTATTCAACACCATCAACAGTAATACACGGGGTTCCCAATCCTTCAACCTTTGCACCGCAGGCGATCAAAAAATTCCCCAGATCGATCACTTCGGGCTCGCAAGCAGCCGATTCGATGATGGTTGTTCCTTTTGCCAGCACGGCCGCGCTTAAAATGTTGCACGTTCCGGTGACCGTGCTTCCCATCGCCCCGCCCAGAAAAATACGTGTTCCCGTCAGCTTCGCAGCCTTGGCGATAACATACCCATTTCGTATTTCAATTTCGGCTCCGAGTGCAGCGAGTCCTTTCAGATGCAAATCAATCGGACGATGCCCAATATTGCACCCCCCCGGTAGCGACACGCATGCCTCGCCCCGACTGGCAAGCAGTGGTCCGAGTACGCAAACACTGGCTCGCATTTTTCGGACTAAATCGTAATCGGCTACAGACTGCCGGGACTGAGTTGATTCCAGTACCAACTCGCCTGCATCTGTTCGAGCCACCGACATACCGAGTTGAATCAACAGATCGGTCATGCTGGAAATATCGCGTAATTCGGGAATGCCTTGCAAAGTTGTTTTTCCCGGCACCGCCAGGCAGGCAGCCATAATCGGAAGTGCTGCATTTTTCGCACCGGAAACCCGCACGCGCCCCTGCAATGCACGTCCGCCCCGTATCACCAACATATCCATCCCTGATTCTCCTTGAACTCCATTATCCCCTAAGTAAGGAGTATAACGTGATTCAGGAAAAATCAGCAACCGGAACCGAGTTAAACCCGGCGCGGCATCGTAG
>JAJRTM010000808.1 GCA_024278285.1 Planctomycetota bacterium | reverse complement strand
CGAACCATCAAAAATGAATGGCTTCGTTTTTAGTTGTCCCACTTTCCCGCCTGCATGGGCAGAAACGAAACCGTCGAGCCGTAATGTGTAGCGACGCAGGCGGCTGCTTTTGCCGGTCCAGTAATCTTCGGAAGCGTACAACGAAAGTTCATTCGGCTGCCCCGCAATTGGCGATTTCGTTTCAACAACGTGCCACGCGATGTAGTTGTCGCCGTACTTCCAGTTGTCGGGGTAACCGTAACCTGCCGGAAGGAACGCTTCGTTCCAGCGTTTGAAGGTGTGACCGTCTCGACTTGCCATGAGGAGACCCTCGGTGATGACGGTGCCGTATCTGGGGGAACCACTGGAACGCATCTTTCGATTTTCCAGTTCAGGAAGTTGCTCCATCGATTTCGACCATCCGCGATCAATATATCGTTCCGGGAAACCGATCAAAATATGTGGCGCCCGGTGATACGGCTTAATCTGATTTGTATAAAGATGTTCGTCTGGAGAGTCGGTATATTGCACATCGAATTGATCGGTCCAATGAATTAAATCGTCGGAGACTGCGGTGCGGATGGCTCGATAGCTAGCCGGTTTCCATTTTTTTTCGTTGGTTGTTCCTGCGGTGAAAATTCGCCAGTAGGCTCGATATTTTTTGATGTTCGGATCCCAGAATGCCAGATTTTGTGAATCGAATGCGCCGACTCCAGAAAGGATTGGCTCTTTACTTAACGGGGACCAGTGAATCGCATCGGGAGATTTGAAGACGATTAAACCGCTCTTGCCGGAGGATCTCACGATTGCTTTGTACTTTGCATCTGCTGCTGCGTTTGGGTTTTCATCTTTGAACACAGCCGGGTGACCTGCATCAACTTTGAGATTCCCAATCGTGCCGCTGGTTATTGCGATGTTATTCGCTTTTGATCCCTTGAAGTCGTGAATTCCGAGATTCGGTTTTTTCCAGTGGATGCCATCTTTACTTTCCGCATAACAGCAATACAAAGGGTGGCTACTCGTGTTGACCTTTCCCTGTGTCACTTCCAAATGCCAGGCTTTGTAATACATGCGGTATAAATCGCCATCCTGAAAGACCGAATGATATCCACAGCCGCTCCCTTCCCACGGCTCGCCATGCACAATGACCACGCTTTGCGGTTTCGGTTTATGCAGGCGAAGTTCCGTCCCTTGCATTGAATCGATCAGCGTTTCTTCAACAAACAGTTCCCGCCGATTGCCGATATCCATCGGCTTGGTTTGTGCATTTATTGAGCAGGTTGTCAGCAGAGCAAGAGTCAGCATGGCAAGAAGTGTACGCATTGCGGGTCTTTCGGTTTGATTGATGGGGGGATTACCTATTCTGGTGACATCAATTTCAATCGATACAAGTCTTGCTGTCAAGAAACCAGAGCAAATTCAATGTTAGAAAACTCGGTCTTGGCGAAAACTAAGGCTCTGCGTTAAAGTAGGTCAGGCTCTTATCAGTGAAATACTGCTGTAAAATGTTTAGTTTCGATTCAGGGATGATTGATGGTACTGTGGCTGTTACAACATGTTTTGCCTTTATTTCAACAGGTTGAATTACATACCTCGGGGGATTCTCGCGTTTATTTAACGGCTCGCATTGCGTTGGCGAGTGTGACTTCTTTTTTGTTTGCCCTGTTTCTTGGCCCGTTCGCGATTTCATTTTTGAAGAAGCGGTTCCGTGAAAAAGTGGCCAGTTCGTCTCCCACGTTGGATAAGCTGCATCAGGAAAAAAACGAAACGCCGACAATGGGGGGGCTGTTTATCGTTTCCGCCGTTGTTCTTTCGCTGCTCGTCTGGGGGGATTTAGCGAATCATTATGTGCAACTGGGGCTGTTCCTGACGATCAGTTTTGCGATGCTCGGTGCTGTTGATGACTGGCATAAATTGAACTCGTCAACAAAAGGAATGACCGCCCGCACTAAATTTATGATTCAATGGATGCTCGCCATTCTAGCGGGGCTACCTTTGTATCAACATCAAATAAAAATACCATTGGGGACAGAGCTGATCTTTCCGATTGGCAATTACGCGATTCCGATTGGGATCGGTTTTATTGTCTGGACCGGTCTTGTGTTGGTCAGCACCTCTAACGGCGTGAACCTGACTGACGGCCTGGATGGGCTGGCGGCTGGCTGTACCATTTTTGCAGGTGGGGCGTTCATCGCGTTGAGTTATTTGGCGGGGCATAAAGTGCTGGCAGAGTACCTTGCGATTCCGTACATTCCCGGTTCTGGCGAAGTAGGCGTTCTGGTCGGTTCGCTGGTCGGGGCGATGCTCGGTTTTTTGTGGTACAACTGCTACCCGGCTCAGGTCTTCATGGGAGATACAGGTTCTTTGCCGATTGGTGTCATTCTCGGCTTTGCTGCGTTGGTGACCCGGCAGGAATTCTTACTCATTATCATCGGCGGAATTTTTGTGATCGAAACGCTTTCTGTCATTCTGCAAATTGGTTCGTACCGTTTCACAGGCAAGCGAATCTTGAAATGCAGCCCGCTGCACAATCACTTTGTGCTTTGCGGTGAACACGAAATTAAAGTCGTCGTCCGTTTCTGGATTTGTGCGGCATTACTTGCAATACTGGCTTTGGCAAGTTTGAAAATCCTCTAAGGATCACTCGAATAATTACTGTCATATTTTACAACAGGGATGGCTCAGACGCCTTGTGTCTGAGTTGCACCGCAACAAGAAGCCGAGAATGTGGCCTGATTGAGAATAATATTCTCGAAATATTATTTGGTTCGCAGGTGTGGGCCGTTCATTGATAATAGTAAATCACATTCCCGGCCTCTTGTGGCTTCATCTTATAAATGTAGGATGGCGTGCTTGCACCTGTTGTTTATACATAAGTTTTTTTGCCGGGGCCGAAGGTGAAGTCGGTCATGCGGCGGATGCCAATCCAGATCGACTGGGGGCCGGGAGGGGCTTCCGTGTTGCGGTTGTTGTAGTAGCTGTCTATTGTGTAGAAATTGGTAGTGCGTAGATTTGGGGGATCTGTTATTTTTCTTTGATGGGAACTGAATCGCGGGATAATCTTGACATTGATGTGATGGCCAGCCTGAGCAAGGTTGAATTGTTGGCGGTGATCTCTGCGATGAATCAAACAATCGTTACGATGAATCAAACGATTGCTGACCTGGAAGAACAGGTCGAGGAACTGAAACAGAAGAATCCGACGGAT
>JAJRTM010000807.1 GCA_024278285.1 Planctomycetota bacterium | reverse complement strand
TCAAAGCAATAAATTCCGCCGTCCCTGCAGGACTTTATCCTCTTGCAACCAATACCCCAGGTTAAAACCTGGGGCTATTTGACAATGTCCCTCCGGGACAAAACTTATGTATAAACAACAGCGTGCTTGCACCCATCAAATGTGGGCTCCACTTCATAAAACTAACACCGTTGAAACCATCGTCGGATCATAACTATTCCAACTCTTTTCTGTTAGGGAACGCAATCCGGCACGCGAAGATGGGTGCAAGCACGCCATCCTACGAAAAACGAACGGAGATGACAGCTTTTTGCTTGGTCACCACTTAGTCCAAAGCAAAGATTGAATTTCAGTTCTCACGGCTCACAGAGCCGTGGCACTCAGCAAGAAAACGAAACACAAAACGCAACAGTAATAACAGCAACCGTTTTTAATATGGAAACCACCTTTGTCAGGCTGAAAGCCTAACCTACGGTATGAGATCGGGGAATAAAATGTCAGAACTTCAACTTCAATTCGCAGCGCGTGGCGATAAAAAACAATTGGAACAAGGCTTACAGCTTTCTCCCAAGTTCGACGCACATGGTTTGATGCCAGCCATCGCGACCGATTACGAAACGGGCGAGTTGTTAATGGTTGCTTACATGAATGAAGAATCGTTAAAGCAAACAATTGCCATCGGAGAAGCTGTTTATTACAGCAGGTCGCGGCAGGAAATCTGGCACAAGGGGGCGACCAGCGGGCATGTCCAGAAGGTGAAAGAAATTCGTGTCGATTGCGATCAGGATGCGATTTGGTTGCGAGTCGAACAACTTGGTGCCGGGGCTTGCCATGTCGGATATCGCAGTTGCTTTTACCGAGCCGTTGATCGAGACAATCTGAGCAGCGATGCCCCGGTCCCTTTGAAGTTGGCTGAATCAGACAAAGCTTTTAATCCCGATGACGTCTACAAAAAGTAGGGTCCACGATTGAGGCTCCTGCCGTTTACCATTTCATCAAAACGGCCTGATTATCTTCAAAAACAGCGACTCCCTCTTTTCCCAGTGGATGTGAAAACAGATGAGTCACGGGCGATTCCGGGCGAGCGGCCCAGAGCATTTCCCCATCGTGATCGAGACGATAAATCTGGTTTTCAACCGTTGAGGCCAAAATTTGCTGGCCCCGGTAACTGGTTGCAACCCGGTTGACTGTTCCTTCAAGAATATACCCCGTTATATTTTCGCCTTGCCCGTTGTACACTTTGATACCATGATTGAGTGCCGCCAGATGGATGTGAACTTGATCCTGAGTCACTGATAAATCGCCAACGTTCGACCATAAAGGTTGCTCCCAGACTTTCTCGCCAGAAACGGCGTAAGCTCCCAGAAGTCCATGCTCGGCGGCGGCAATGATGATTGGTTCTTCGACAAGAAATTGAGCGTAAGCCAGCGGGCGATTCGATTTAATGACCGCGGCCCGCTTGCCCCGGTCATCCAGCACAATCGCTCCCTCTTCTTCGGAAGCGACAAAGGTGAAAACGCCAAACGGATCGATTGCGATTTTCGTGCAGTTGAATGGAACTTCGCTTGACCAGATCACTTTCAGTTTTTCATCAATGCGAGTGATTCTGTTTTTGCCACTCAGTGCAGAACCTGCATTTCCGGTTGCACTCCAGCAAAGTTGGCGGACTGGTTCTTGAAGTCTCGTTAACAGCAAAACATTCAGTAGTGGATCAAGTCGGTACAGCGTCCCCAGATCGTCGGCAATAACGAAGTCGCCGTTTTCAAGCATCGCGGAGAAGCCCGTCACTTTTGATTCCGCCCGAAAGCTCGAAACAGATCGCGGCGGCACCCCGGCTCCCCGGCTCATCCATGTAAATTGTTCGATACCCATAAAGATTGCTTACTTCTTTGTCTCTGTTTGATTCCCACTTCTCATACCATAACCAATCGCTGCAAGTGTCAGCACAATGGTAAAGCTGCCGAAGATTATTTGATTGGGGGTTCGTGTTGTCCATTCACTCCACGGACAGGCGAAATGAAATTGTACTGTATTGAGGGAAAAATAAGTCCAGGTTGTCAGTAGTAAACTGATCGCAGCGAAAGTTTTAGCCGATTGCATTTTCAGACTTTGGCAAATGAGCCAGGTTGCAGCAGTGATAAGAATAACCATCGGAATGGCAAGCAAAACCAACCAGCCTGTTTCTAACGCAAGAAACTGCTCTTGATAACAGACATTGCGAAGCACTTTTGCGGCAATCGGAGCCGCGACCATTGGCAGCAACATCATGTAAGGCCAGAAACGTCCGCCGGTAATTCCGACCAACGGTATCAGAGACATCAACAGACCAAACTCGATGTAGTATGAAAGATAAATTCCCCAGCCGGGTAGCTCCATGAATTCTGCATTCATCAATAAAACAAAGTGAGTAAGCAGCAAGCCGACCTCAAAGCTCGGAGAAAGCGACACCGTTTCGTCTAATTCATCAATCGCGATTAAATGACGATTCCACCACAAACCGAACGCCAGCGTTGCTCCGAAGATCATCCCGAAAGTGGTTTCCATCATGTTCCACCAGTTGAAATAGCGGAAATAATCGGCGTATGCCCCGAGTGCTCCTCCTTCGAGGAAGATGTCGGGATTCCAATGATTAAATGCCTGCACACATTGCCCACCCGAAAAGCCGAGTCCGCCTGCAATAAACCCGATTACTGCCATCCGCCCTGCAAGTCGGTCACGACGAAAAACCCGAACATAGAATGCCAGGCATATCAGCGCAACAAGCAAGCCTCCCCACATTTCAAATCTCGGTTTCAGATTCGCATCTGGTTCGAAGTCCCAACTGTCAGAGAAATAGAACAACGGCAACATTTTGTTTTCAAGATCGAAAGGAGAATTGATCAGCCAGATTCCCGCGAACATGACTCCCAGAAGTATCGGTAACAGAATGACCATTTCTGACGGGCGATATCGTTTGCCTCCCAAGCCCATTCCCAGAAATGCACCGCCAAAGCCGATCCAGATTCCCCCTTTAATGAAAAGACCAAGCATCCCCCAGCGCAATGCCTGCCAGTTGTTGATCAATTCGTTATCGTGGGTCAGGCCAATCGTTTGACCGTACGTCATCGAACCGCCAATCCCAATCGCAACCGCCATCATCGCTGCAGTCCGGGCCGCTTTCAGGGAAGAGGTCCAGGGAACAAACATCAATACAAG
>JAJRTM010000806.1 GCA_024278285.1 Planctomycetota bacterium | reverse complement strand
GCTTGCAGTGAGGCAAACGTTTCGCTGAACGGCACTTTACTTGGTGTTTGCAAAGAAGGTTTTAACTTCGCGTCTTCCAGAACTTTTAATCCTTCATCTCCCGCTAAAATGAGATAGCCAGCCATGATGCCATCGATTCCCAAACGGAATTCTTCGTCATTCTCAATCACTTTCGCTTTTAACAGTTCCAGATCCTTTTTGTCGCCACACAGACCAAGCATCAAACCGTATAAGCCAATCCTGGTGACAGAAGTTTCATCGCTGAAAACCCATTTTCGCAATTTTTCCCGAGGAAATTTATCTTTTACCGAAGCAATTGTTTTATAGGGAGCGTTGGCGAATTCCGCGTAGGCATCATCAGCGATCAATGGATCGCTTGATTCAAGAAACTTCACATAATACGCAAGCCTTTTCGAAGGTTCTTCTTCTGGGGAAGGAGCATTTTTGACGTATTCAAAACCTTGACCAGAAATATCGAGCGGACTCATCCAGCTCAATTCGCCATCGAGTGTCCCGAGAATGAGAACAAATTTCCCTTTTTCACCCGGATAATAACCTTCTACAGTAATTTCCTGACCGACTTTCAATTTTGGATTACTAGGCGAATTGATCAATTTATTGATACGATAAACCGTCGAGCCAGCCGTTCCTGCATCAAAATCGGGCTTAATTCCCGAAACCCACTCTCCAATAATCGCAGCGTCAGTCTGGGCGATCTGCTCAGCCAAGGTTAACTGGGGGGCAGAGCAAAAAGGACAAGCACGTACAGCGGGTGAATAGAAGAGAGATCCAAGCAGGGTTGCAACTAAGGCAATACCAAGCAAGCGATGCCGAACTTTGCGCGTAGCCAGCGTGTCTTCTACTTGAAAAGTATGCGAAGAGATCCGATTTTCCTGTATAAATAAGCGATTCATTACCAACTCCCATTCATAATATGTACTCAACCCGCTGCTTCATGTTGACACAATGGAGTCAAGGAAACAAGACAAGTTACTTTTTGATACGTTTTCAGATTAAAAAAGCAAACTGATCGGATGAGCAAAGAGTAATAGACCACCGATTTAATTCCTTTTTTCTTCTATTTCAAGTTGATTTTATGCAAATGAAGTGAGAAAAGGTACTGATATTCTATCATTGGCAAGCGAGATTACCCGTTTTGAAAGTAAGCCAGGTATTGTTTTATCAGTAGAGATGAATTTATTTACTACCCACGTTAATGGTTATAATAGTTATAACGACTATCGTATCAGTAGGTATCGGCTGTTTTAACCTGAGGCGTTGTGAAAAAATGTAGGCAGAAACGATTGCAAGCAATCCCACCTTTTTCTATAACTCTCCTTCTGCTTCACAAACAAACGTATTGAAGAGCAGTATTCGGACTGGTAGCTCAGTTGGTAGAGCACTGGATTGAAAATCCAGGTGTCGGGGGTTCAAGTCCCCCCCGGTCCATTTGGTGGATGTACAGTACATCCGTCAGAGCGGGATGAGGCCTACGTCGTAAGGGCGCGGGAGTCGATGCTCAGGGTTTACAAATAAGACGACTTCGGTCGCTGCTTGGCTTCCCCTCCATTGATATTTCAACCTCTCCCGCTTTTTTCATTTACCTAATTCGTTTACTTTTTCGGCTGTAATTCGTGTATTTTCTTCAATGGCAAGTACAACATCGATTATTTCACCGATAAGCAACATAGTCATTCCAGTGCAGACAGAAGTGAAGAAAACGGGGAAAAAGAGTTGCCCTGATCCAGTAAAAAAAATGGCGATACTGGCTGCGATCCCGCCGAATAAAATTATTGCACCAACAAATAGATAAATCGATGAAAGAAATTTCAGCGAGTAAAACTTGCGGTTTGATGAAAAAAGTGACGCCTTCTTTTCCTCTTGGACTTCGGACTGAGTTGCATATTCTGGATTGAAATCTGGCAAGTTTGGAATGTCAGATTCATCAGGTTTTGGGATATTAGTGTTGCTGATATTTGGCATAGCCGGGCGTTGCACTACAAAAGATTCACCGCATTTTGAGCAGCATCCCTTCCTGCCAAGATAGGATTCCTGAGCCTGAAAAGTACAACTGCAATGTGGGCATTCCGCAGCAAATGTTTTCATGTTGAGTTCCAGAAATAAATGGTTTTGGTATTGAGATCAATTCAATAAACCAACTTTCAGAAGAGAAATCAACACAACTGCACGAGACTACAGGAATCCGGAACTGTTTTTGGAGTTTGTACAGTGCAAGCGGATCATGGGATATGTAGTCCAATGATCCCTCAATAGCCGCTCTAAGTATTTCCGTCTATGAAAACCTGACATATTTCCTTACAGATTTGCTTTTCAGCCTGCCGATGGGCAGAATAAGGCTAGGAATTTGTTAGGAACGAGAAAATGGTCCGTCCAAAAAAAGAGCAGAAATTAATTATTCAGGTAAAGCTGAATGGGGAGGGCGTATCGCCTGGTACGATTTCGATTCTCGACTTGTCTGCAATCTCATCCGCTTTGCAAAATGCTATTGCAAAATCCGCTGCTGAATTGGATTTGTCTGAGCTTGGCTGTCCAGTTATGGCATTGACTTCCGTTCGTGAAGGATGCGGCATTTTCGAATTTGCCTTTCCCAAGAAGCTCCGAAAAACACTATTCGCGACTTTTCTTGCAATTTCCACTGGTCAGTTTTCGGAGATTGGATCAGAAGCACATGCGGAACTTTACAAAGTTTCTCAGCGAGTCTTAAATTGTAAATTCAGTCTCGAAATTGAACCACAGCCACGCATTGTGCCTAAAGGTTGTTTTATCTCAAACAATCACCCAATTTCAGAGCCGGTTGTCGAATACACAAATGGGACAACAACGATTTGCGTTGAAGTTATTCGAGTTGGTGGCGCAAAAGATCCAACTGCGATACTTTCGTTTGGCGACGAAAATCTAACCGCTACGGTGGGACGTGATTTGGCGAAAAAACTTGCAGCACGGCTCTATGAGACAGTAGTGCTTTCTGGTGATGCAACATGGGAATCAGGAAATCCAAGACCTGTGAAATTCAATATCAATGCTATTTCTGAGTTTCAGGACACTCCCATTGATCAAGCCTTTCAAGGATTGGCTGATCTTTGTGGTGACCTTTGGGACGATGTCGATGCCGTTGAGTACGTGCGAGAATTAAGGGAAGGCTGAAGTGTAAAATGACTACGATCTGTCTCGATACTTCAGTCCTTATTCTAGGAATAAAGGGATATAAAAACCCTAAGTTGAAAGGAATGGAAGGAAAAGCAAGACGATACCTGAGTTTTCTTGCCAAAAGCAAAGATACAAGAGTCATGCTTCCTGCAATTGCAGTTACTGAATACTTGGCGGGAATAAACCCCTCTGAACATGAAAAGCAAACCGAGTATCTTTCCAAAAACTTCTTTATCCCTGCGGCTGATTTGAAAGTTGCGTCCCAAGCCGCGGCTTATTCATACGAGCGTGGAAAACGGCGAAAAAAGAGTACTTCTTCGCGAAAAAAATGCCGAGAAGCAAAGTGCAAAAAAGTCGTAACGAGGTAAAGTGTGATGAATTGATAATTGCGACCGCAGTTATGCACGGTGCGGAAAGAATTGTCACTGGAGACATCAACCACTTTAAGACAATTGCTCAGGATAGAATTATTATTGAGGATATCCCGCATATTGCAGAACAACTGAATTTGCTTTCCTAACTCTTTTTCTGTAATTTCTTTGCTTTGGATTTACCCCCTTTGCTTGACTTAAACGCAGCGGTCCGGCGAATCGCAAGATCAACGAATTCACTTGCAGATTCGTATTCCGACAGGAATTCCTTTACCTGCGGAGTGATTCGCAAGCTGAGTGTGACTTTCTTTACGCCGTGGATTGATTTTGCTCCCGATCCTTCACGCTTGCCGCCGTGCATTCTTTTCTCTTCACTCTCTTGTTTCCATTTCTTCAATTCCGCCTGCCCTTCAGCAGACTGAAAATACGCATCTTCCACCTCGGCATCTTTTCGGGCTTTCGCTAGAACTGCTTTAGTTACCTTGGGATGTTTGGTTATCCGCTTATGTTTTTTTGGCATCGTTCCCCTCGCTTTCTTTACTCTGGTTCTGGCATAAATGCCGTGACAGGCATTACGGTTACTTTGTCGATCATTTCGTAAGCAACAGCAATGTACTTGCCGTTGTAACACACACCTCGGGCAATCAAACGGTCTGTTCTGCGACTGGTTTCGGTATCTTCCGGGTATTGAACAACGTACTCAACTTCTTCTGTTGTCAGGCCATGCTCTTCAATTTTCGCAATAGCTGCTGCTGTCCAGAAGAAGTCGAACCAAGCCATTTTTGGTTCCTTTTCTTGTTACCCTGTTTGCTATGTCTCTATTGTAACAATATCGGTTGATTGTGCAACACGCAATCAAGATAAAGTAGAAAGTTTTCTGAGAAACTGAAAATAGCACTTCAAGAAAACTTTTGAAAATCTTTCAAGCTCCACTTGACAATTTCCGCTGAGTTGTTCAAATTATCCCCGTTCACTTTGTGAGCCGCCCTTTGAAATGGGCGAACGTAAGTCAAGCAGATTGCTCGAAACCGCTTATCACGAATCATCGTGTCAGCCAGCCGGGCCGTTTGCTTCTACCAGGTAAATTTGGTTTGTAGCACGGTCAGTTCCGTTTTGCTTGTCCTCCGGGATGATTTCAACGGCTGGCGTTTATTAGCACGGGAGCTTTTTTCGGAAAATCAACCCGCCCCCCGGCGAAACGAACTTCCGAGCCTTGCTGCGCGAGTCTCCATTCTCGCGCGGCAAGCTTGCTCCCGCCTATGACAGAATCTGACACATGATGGGAAACCCCTAAGGGGGGAACACCTGCATGTTGTGTGCTGCATCAACCGTAAAACCCGAACAAGTTTCACGGAACGGTTAATCGGCATGAGGAAATCGCCAAAAAACATTGCAGGGAAATCACTCAATGATTTTCTGACTTATGGTTCCTGCAAATCCTATGGAGTAAAACAACGGGCCGCGCACACGGAAGGTAACACGGATCAAACGACAGCCCAGGCGGTAAAGTCTGCGTGTCCCCGCATCTCTTTGGAGATACAGCACGATGATTGCGTTACGACTTTTCGATCCCATCGAAACAGAACCAACCGAGCAGCCTTTGAAACTGCGAGGCTACTACGAAAAACACATTCTCCCCGAGATCATCACCGAGCAATCTGCCAGTTCGCTGATGCAGGATCGCGTGGCACTGAATCACTGGGAAGCCCTGACGGACAATCCCATTATCGATCAGGTCAGCCGCGAGCATGTAATTGCTTACCGCGATGGGCTGATTGCCAAGGGTCTGGCACCTGCGACGATCAACAAATGCTGGCGGGAATTGCGGGCGATGTTCAATTGGGCGGAAGAGGAAAATGCGATTATGAAATCTCCCACAATTTCCCGGCGCTCAAAATCAAAACTGGTCAAGCAGCCGCCGAAGATGCAACGCGAAACGCTTTCAATGGACGAAGTGACTCGGATTTTCGAGGCTTGCAAAAAAGCAACCTATCCAGCCGGCGGGGAAATTCCCGCTCCGAAATTATGGCGAACTGCAATTGTATTATGGTGGTTCTACGGCGCCCGAACAATGGATGTGATTGGCAATTTAAGGTGGGACAACCTGCACTGGAACGATCAACTATTGAAGTTCACCGCACAGAAAACAGGGAAGTTGCAGGGCTTGCACCTAACCGATTTGGTGACTGCTCATCTGAAATCAATCAAGCGCAACTCGGATCTGGTTTTCCCGGGATTCAACTCGAAGGGGAGCTTTCTACAAGCTCCCCAGAAATGGAAGCGAGGTTACTACACGACTTGGCGCAGCGAAATTCAGGCGGAAGCCGGGCTGTCAGAAATAAAGATCAAACACTTCCGGGAAACGATGCTGACGCGAAACAACGGCATCGAAGCGGGGCTGGGGAATTGGATCGCTGGGCATTACATGCCGGGCGTTTCGGCTCAAATCTTACGACTTGCCAACGCAGCGGATACGCGATGCCATCGAACGGACGCCGGTTCCGGAATGCTTCAACGTAATCGATTGAAAGAGGTGATGCTGGCGGTGTGTTGCCGTTGGTATGTCAGGCAGTCGCTGGTTTTATGCTTACCAGCGGCTGCCATTTTCTTTGGAACTTTCCAGCGGTTCTGGTGTGTTGCCGGGACCGGAGCGACCGTTTGATTGAGTTGGGCGGTCGCTCTTTTTAATATTTTTTCACAAACAAATTCTGAAAGGAATCAATGATGGCTATTCAGGAAATGAACCTCACTTTTGAATCGCTTGAAGATTTATACGATGGGCGAATTGCAATGGTTCTCAAGCGACACATGGCAATGGTCGCAAGAGACTGTATGAACCGACCAGGTGATAAAACGAAACGCAAAGTCACGCTTGAATTTGGCTTCACTCCGGTCCCCGACCCCGACGACATGTCGGTGTGCGAGCGGGTTGATTGCCAATTGGAGTGCAAATCGAAGTTGCCTGTCCATCGCTCCCGGCCTATCCAGATGCGACCACACGAAACAGGGTTCATTTTCAATCAGGACTTCCCGGAAGATATCAGCCAGCAATCACTTTTTAACGAGGATGCAGAAGCGGAAGAAGGCGAAAAGTAGTAGCTGCTTTTCAGTTTAGGAATTTTACCCACTAATTTTTTACGTAAACGGAGAATGGAACGATGGATGGTTTGAGTATTGAGACGCTGCAACAGATTCAGAAAACAGCGGTGGAAGCCTCGGGAGCAAAAGGCAAGGTGGAAATCCTTGCATTGCCTGACGAACCGAAAGGAACCTATGGGATTGTCACTGCCTCGGGAACGGTTGATGTTGCTCAAGCGGCTCCCGGCCCCCGCAAGATTGTTTTGAATTCTGTTGATCAGGTTCCCACTTTTATCGGCTTTGCGAAATCAAAACTTGGCGGTGAACCGTCGATTTACTACAACGAAAGCTATGTTTATGTAATTCTGGATGACGGGCCAGAGTCGCAGCGAAAAGACTTCGCTTGTATCAAATTGCAAATGACGGACGAATATAAAACCGTTCAGGGTCTGAAAGATTGGAATCTTGATCAGAAAGATTTCATCAGCTTACTGAGGGTACGCCTTGCTGATTGTACCACGCCGGAAGTGACACAGTTGATCAATGCTTGTAAAGCGATTGGTTTCTCTTCGCAGACCAAAGAGAGCCGCGAGGTTGGTCACGGTCGCGAATCAATGGGCTTTGATATCCAAGACGAAGTGCAATCGAAAGCGGGAGAAATCCCGGAAGAAGTCGTTCTGGATGTTCGTATTTTCGATGACCGCGAATTGGAACAACGACACAAAATAACTTGCATTGTTGAAATTTGTGCCAAGGCCGGGACGTTCAAACTGACTCCCAAGCCGGCTGATCTTAGAAAAGAAATGCAACGCGAAATGGATTTCCTGCAGGGTGCTTTGACTGCGGGGGCTGATGGTTGCCCGGTCTACTTTGGTTCGCCCTGGGCGTAACAGGGAAGTTTTGTGCGGGGTGGCGCAGATGGTCAGCGCGTCAGGCTCATAACCTGAAGGTCGTCGGTTCAAATCCGGCTCCCGCCATTTTATCAACAATTAAGAACTGAAAGGACACGAAATGAAAACAGCAATCATCTCCCACGATCACGAGGGTATTCGGATAAATATCGATGGTTTTGTTTCATCATTTAACAACTCGATCTGGCTTGCCGAGACTTACGCTCGCCTGAAGTTAAACAGCGATGAAGCGGGAAAAATCATCAGCAATCACCTGAAAAGTTTGGT
>JAJRTM010000805.1 GCA_024278285.1 Planctomycetota bacterium | reverse complement strand
TTGATAAGATCCTAACGCCTAATCCCTACTACCTAATGCCTATTGAAGAAAGTCTTTGTATGGAAGCAGCATTTGAGGGATTTCAGCGGTATCTGCATATCGAGCGAAACGCTTCGGAGTTGACACGAAAATCTTATACGGAAGATTTTGTTTCATTTCTTGATTACTGTGCAGACAGAGTCGGCTACGTGCCAACTCCCGAGCAGGCTGATATCCCGATGCTGCGTGGCTATTTAACTTATCTTTACGATTGCGGCTACGAACGCAGTACAATCGCCCGCAGACTGGCCTGTTTGCGAAGTCTGTTTCGTTACTGCAATCGCGAGCAGTTATGCAGCACCAACCCTGCCAAGGCGCTGCGAACGCCACGTGTGGGACGCAAGCTGCCTCACTATCTTAATACGCGCGAGATTTCTGAACTTTTAGATGCTCCCCCCGCCAACACTGCAATGGGATTACGGGATCGGGCCGCGTTGGAAACTCTTTATACGGCAGGGCTGCGTGTTGCAGAATTGGTCTCTTTGAATTTATCCGATTGGGATCAGGATACCAACATTCTTCGCGTTCGTGGTAAAGGGAAAAAAGAGCGAATCGCACCGGTGGGAAGTTTTGCAGAAAAGGCGCTGCAGCGCTGGCTCGAAGTTCGCAAGTTAAGCAATAAATCTTCGACGGATGACCAGGAGGCAATTTTTCTCAATCGATTCGGCCAGCGAATTACAACGCGAAGCATTGGGCGAATGCTCGAAAAACATCTGAAACAGGCAGGCCTTTCCAACAAAACGAGCCCGCATACTTTAAGACATTCTTTCGCCACGCACTTGCTTGATGGCGGGGCCGATTTACGCAGCGTGCAGGAATTACTCGGACATAAAAGTTTGACAACCACGCAAATTTACACACACGTCAGCACCGCCCGCCTTCGCGATACTTACGAACAAGCCCATCCACACGCTCAGGCACGCAAGGGTGCCTGAGCAAACGGGCTTACGACTATCGGCACAAGCTGCGTCTGAAATCTGGTCTCTATCTTTTCTTGCGAGATGTTTCAGACTGGCTCACTTTCGAGTCGTCCTTTTTATTCATCAAAGGTTCGTAAGGGACTGTACTCAAATCGATTCCCTTGAAGGGGAGCACATCGGGGAGTACGCGGATGGCTGTTGTTGTTTTCAACGGAAAGATACCGCCGGAAGCGTATTCCAGTTCGACGAAAAATGCAGTCCAACCTTCTTTCGGTTCTTGAATATTTCCTTTCCAGGAACCATCTTTTTGCCGTTTCAAAACCGTACTTTTGTAAGCCTTGCCAATCGTTTTCAAACGGAAGTCGCGTGCTTTCGGATTGGTTGCCTGCCAGAGGCGAACTTTGCGTGGTTGAATATCACTCTGGACGTGAATCGAGCCATCCTTTTCAAAACTCCAGGTTGGATTGGGACGTGCGCGATCTGTCAAAAACATTTGATACCAGGCAATTAAACTGGTAATCGCATCGGGGGCTTTGAGCGAATGATCTGCATTCGGAATATACCTCAACAGTTTCTCTCCCTTCAGATCAGCATAGTAAAACTGCGACGAATCCGGGCAGAAAAACTGATCGCCACTTCCGTTAAGCACATACTTGGGCATTGTCAGGCGATCAATATAATAATACGGATCGACCACTTCATAAATTTCTTTCATGCGGGGATGATCGGAGCGTTGCAGCAGTTTGTGCTGATAGTAATTCCCGATCGCCTCGGCCCAGAATCCGTAAACTTCTGCGTGATGTTGAAGGGAAAGCCCGGTGTTGGCGACATCAATCACAATGGGAACAATCGCCTTGACTCGTTTATCGACGGCTCCGGTCATCCAAGTTGTCCAACCTCGTTTGGAGGCTCCTGCAATCACAAAACCATCAATTTTTTCTCCTTGCTTTTCGGACCATTCCTCTAAGCAATCCATCGCCTTGACAACAGATTTCACCATCGGAAGCCGAGGTAACCAGGTGATATCTCCCGTTTCGAGATACTGCGCCCAGCAATAGCCAATCAAATCGTCTTCAACACGTGGCGTTCCATCATTATGAAAGGTCAGTGTCTGATTTGGAATCGCTTTCAACTCTGCGACAATGCTGCCTGTCGATTCCGCAATGAGGCTCGTCATTCCATCTGCATTGCCAGGAGCAGAACGACCGGTTTTTCCGCCACTCACTAAAATGAACGCTTTATCAGATTTCAATTCTTTCGGCTTCACCACAACAAGCCAGTGATCCCAGACCGGGCGATCCACATCTTTTTTCGTTCGCCAGGTTTGCGAAGTCAGCTTGATCATAAATGTATCGGACAATTTTCCTTCTACTTTTTTTACCACTTCCCATTTATAAGTGGGGTCATCCTGGTAGACGTAATCATCCAACGCTGTCTTGCATTTTGAAACGGGCGGTTCTGCAATCAGATTCTGACTCATGAGGCCAAACAGCATCGCAATCAAAAGAGTACCTGTCATTCTCATCAATAATTTCCCCTCGGTTTGATCTTTATTCATCGGCATCGAAATCTGTAATTTCAATGCGGCTACACCTATCCAGCCTACAGCAGGATCGATTACAGCGAAAGTCTCGCCTGTATAGAGATGATAATCTTAATATCATCTCAAAACAGTTCGCTACAGACAGGCAGAAACCACTACCCACCGTTTCGTGAGATAGTTTCAAATTAATTGAGACTCCCTTGCTTTCTGCTGTTGAAACAATCATCTTTAAGTATGCCGGAGAAACGCTAGAAAATAAATGCAGGAATTGCTGGGCGTTCCTGCATCGGATACAAACAGTTCTCTGATGATCGTTCACAGAGAAACCTCGTTGTAGAAATCGTAAAAACCAACAGGAGAGATACGATGATCAGTAAAGCCATTTTTTCCGTCTGCATTTGCTTCATGGTAGTTTCAGATGTCATTGCGGATGATGCCGCGATCGCACAGGTTCAGGCGAAAGGAGGACGTATCATCAAACTGGCACAAGATGATGATCGTCTTGAAATTTCGTATCATCTTTCTGATCAGGAAATTAAAGACGCCAACCTGGCACCGCTGGCTAAACTAACTAAAGTTTATCAGGTGAATTTGCGAGGAACGAAAATTACAGACGCTGGCTTAAAATATCTTGCCGGGTTGAAATCGCTGGTTCACTTACATTTGGAAAAAACGGCGATTACAGATGCCGGTTTGAAGCACCTGGCTGGATTACAGAATCTGACCTACCTTAATCTGTATGGCACAAAAATTACAGATGCCGGGCTGGAACAACTGGCGGGACTTAAATCTCTAAAAAAATTGTACCTCTGGCAAACCGGGACAACCGAAGCA
>JAJRTM010000804.1 GCA_024278285.1 Planctomycetota bacterium | reverse complement strand
GAATCACTCAACGAAGACAGATTCGGCTATCTGACCGAAGTCCCCTTTCTTCGTTCGGTGCCGCCTCATGTGCAACTCGATTTATTGGTCAGCACCTGGTGGAAGCATATCAGCCCGGATATTTATGAGGCAGATTTGGTTGATGAAGCAGTCGTTTATGCAGTTTGCGAAGCCTCTGCCCGAATCGCTGAAGAAGAATCGGTGATGTTACAAAGATTCTTGAAAAAAGGTCCATTGGCAGTGGACGTTGTTGCAGATCATCAACTCGCTTCAGAATTACGTGGATTACATTTGAAGCTTTCCAACGAAGGGGATTTTTTGTTGATCGGTCAATTCTCGGATCTTCCCCCGGAAGAAGCTGATCGCCTGAAGCAAAAGTTCGAATTCGATAACGAGCGAGCAGAGGCAATGTTCGATGTTCTTGGTCGCTGGCACGTTGCAACGAACTTTCCATCTCGCACCGAGCATTTACTCAATGTGGATGAATCCAAACGTTGTTTTCAAATGATCCAGCAAAAAGTAACGGGACGCCGTCTCAATTCGTAACGTCGATTCCTCTGTTTCTTGCTTAATTCAGCATAAATTCTAGCTGAACCTGCTACATTGCGAATGTGTCTTCTCGTTCAGAGACGTTTTGTCATTCCCCCTGCGACATCTTTCCCCCCTGCCCTGCTTGAATTCTGGAACCTGCATGCTTAGAGTGCGAAAATGAACAAGGGGGTCATACTGCCTGGTTCGCTTATCGAATTCATTATTACCTTGAAGTAGAACTCTTCACATGAACTCTGAGCCAGTGAAAACCAAAGTCGCCATTATCGGAGCAACCGGCTACACCGCAATCGAATTGATCAAAATTCTTCTTCGACATCCTTCTGTTGAAATTGTCGCAGCAACAACTCGCCGGGAAGATGCTCCACCGATCAGCGAAATTCATCCATCGTTGACTGGTCGGCTCGACTTAAATTGTGAGATACTCGACCCCGCGGCTATTGCCACCAAAGCTGATGTTGCATTTGCCTGCCTGCCTCATGTGGCGAGCATGGAATCGATCCCCCTGCTTCTCTCGGAAGGGCTGAAAGTTATCGATTTAAGCGCAGACTATCGACTGAATGATCCTGACATCTACGAACAATGGTACGGTCACGTTCATACCGATCCGACTCGCCTGGGAACGGTGGTGTATGGGTTGCCCGAACTGTATCGAAAGCAAATTCCCAACCAAAACCTCATCGCCAACCCCGGTTGTTACACCAGTACTGCAATTTTAGGAATCACCCCCCTGCTCTGCGGCGGCTATATCAATCCTAAAGGGATTATCATTGATGGCAAAAGTGGAGTTTCTGGAGCGGGTCGAACTCCCAAGCTGGGAACTCTTTTTGCAGAATGTAACGAAAGCCTCACGGCGTATTCGGTTGGAAATCATCGACATACTCCAGAAATTGATCAGGTGCTTTCGGACATCAGCGGAACAAATACAGAGGTTATCTTCACGCCACATCTGATCCCGATGGATCGCGGACTGCTTTGTTCCATTTACGCCCCTGCTATCAAAGAAACAACCGAACAGGAATTGATGCAGGTTCTTTCGGATTACTATCAAGACAGCCCTTTTATTCGCGTTGTAAATCACCTGCCCCGCACCAAAGATGTTGCTCACACAAACTACTGCGACATCACTGTTCGCCTCTCACGAGGAACCATTCAGATATTCTCTGCACTGGATAACCTCATCAAAGGGGCATCTGGCGTCGCGGTACAAAACTTTAATTTAATGTGCGGATACAAAGAAACAACAGCCCTGGTTGATTCACCCTAGAACCGTATTACAGGCTGACACAAGACTCGAATTATTGTAGATGAGCAAGTTGGCGTTGCGTTTCATAATTGAATCTACATAACTATTCAGCTTTGGCGTAGGGTCCGCTACCCGCGGACCACGATGGGAGGTGGATCCCCCTATTTCTGCGGTGGTCCGCAATAGCGGACCCTACAAACAACCTTACATCTCTGCAAAAAAAACATTGCTGAATAGTTACGAAGCCACAACAAAAACTCTGCTGAAGAAGTAAACAGAATATGAATTATCCCGATAATGTAAAGCTGTTGATGATGCTGCTTCCTATCCCCGGTGCCAGTGGAAACGAAGCCGCAGTCATTGATGCAATTCGTTCTACCGCCATTCAGGCTGGAGTGTTAGAAGATTGTTGCCACATCGATCAAACTCATCAGCTTGCCGGGTTTGGCGAGACAGGTTCTCTCATCATCAAACTCCCAGGCAATCGCCCTGCCCCGCGACGATTGTTGATGGCTCATGTCGATACAGTCCCTTTGTGCGTTGGCTGTGAACCAGTGATTGAAGGAGAATGGATCACTTCGACTTCTGATAACACAGCACTCGGCGGAGATGACCGCGCCGGTGCAACAGTTTTACTTTCGACGCTATTGAGAATACTCAAAGAAGATCTCCCTCATCCGCCGCTCACTTTTTTCTGGACCGTTCAGGAAGAAATTGGCCTGGTTGGTGCGCGTCATGCAGATGCCAGCCTGCTCGGCAATCCAGAAACCTGCTTCAACTTTGATGGGACATTGCCCGAAGGAGTCATTATCGGTGCAACGGGTGATGAGCATATTGGCATTACCGTTCACGGAATCGCTTCTCATGCAGGCGCATTCCCAGAAAATGGCGTTTCTGCAATTGTGATAGCTTCGCTCGCGATTGCAGAATTACAGGAAGCTGGCTGGCTCGGGAAAATCGAAAAAGAGAATGGGACTGGAACAAGCAATCTTGGTTTCATTCAAGGCGGGGCAGCGACCAACGTTGTCACAGATTATCTCGAAATTCGTGGCGAGGCTCGCAGTCACAATAAAATATTCCGTGCGGAAATTGTTTCAGCCATTCAAAACGCTTTTGAAAACGCTGTAATTCAGGTTCAAAATGAAAGCGGGAATCGTGGTCGAATTGAATTTGAGCATCATCTGAAATACGAAGCATTCCAACTCGATGTCTCTGAAGCAGTTGTTCAATCTGCAATGAGTGCAGTGAAAGCTGCGGGAGAAGAACCGGAAATTCGAATCGTCAACGGCGGATTAGATGCCAATTGGATGACCGAAAACGGCATGCCGACCGTTACACTCGGCTGTGGCCAAGATGCGATCCACACCACCGCAGAACGGTTACACATCCCCAGCTTCCAAAAAGCATGCGAAATCGCCTGGCACCTGGCGACCGATTAGCATTGGTTAAACAATAACTGTCCGGTTTACGAGAAATGATCCTGAGCTGAATTACCGTAACAAAATCCAAACCGTTTGGATGGCCCAGACGCATCGCGTCTGGGTTGCCCTGCAACAAGAAGCCGAGAATGTGGTTTCCGACGAAGAAAAAGTATGAAACGGAAAAAAAGAAGGGGCGACTATTGTCTCGGCAGAGTGTCTGATAAGACTTCTTGTGACTGCGTCACCCAGACGCGATGCGTCTGGGCCATCCAAAGAGACGTTCGATCGATGCTTAATTAGTAATTGCGGTGGATCGTACTTGCTATTTTTTCTTGTTTACTGGAACTGTCAGCCAGATGTTTGGCGTGGTGCGGTTGAGCACTTTCAAAGAAGCCGTTGCATTTATTTTGAGTTTATCTTTGCCGTTTCCGCTACCAATAATTTGAATTGGACCGTTGAAAAGTTTCGCTTTTTTTGCATCAATTTTGAGAGTTACCTTTTTAGCTGAATCTCCTTTTTCGGCTGAAGTAATCGCTTCGCAGATACAGCCTTCAGGAAGGTTTTCAATCTGAATCGAAATTTCCCCTTTGTAACCTGCCATTCGTTTAACGGTTACCGCAATCTCTAACGGTTTCTCTGCTGAAGTTTTATAATGATCCTGCTCAATAGTTAGTTCAAAACGAGGCTCTTCTTTTTCTATTGCAAGCAGATAAAAATAGCGTAGTCCAAAATGACCGTAACGATCAATTACTTCAAGAGAATACTG
>JAJRTM010000069.1 GCA_024278285.1 Planctomycetota bacterium | reverse complement strand
TTGCAACTCCTTCTTTCGTTTTCGGATTTGATCATCACGCATCGCTCGGCGAACTCCAATCACGTGAGCTGCCAGCGAACCGCCCGGATAGACTCTGCGGGTTTTTGTAATGATTCGTGTTCCCGGAAATTCTGTTGGATGCGATTCGATTTCCGCGACATCAGCCGTCGATAACTGATCGATCAGAGTATGATAATCAAGCTCTTCGCGAATAATAATCGGATCGTATTTCGAACGACGCGGCGGCTGCGTCAATTCACTTTTCACCAGTGACCAGATTCGCTCCCATTTCGTTTTGTTCGCATCGATTAAAGGGACTGCTGCGGGTGCTGTTTTCTCGCGAGCTTCCTGCTTCTTACGAACCGCATTGGCGATGCGTTCAATACGTTGTTGAATCGCCAGGCGTTTTGCCATTAATTTTTCAAGAGGCTCCCCGCTGATCAGTGCCAGCCGCTTCCAAAGTTTTTCCCGCTGCTGTAACACTTCTGCCTTGGCCTGTTTTAATGCCTGCGGATCTTTGCGGTTACTTTTTGTTAATCGTTTTCGAGCCTGTTGCTTCCACCAGATTTCATGGGGAGGTTCTTCAAGCCAGCGGTAATGGACCGCCAATGCGAACAGTTGGTCGTCGTAGGCCAGAAGTTGCCCATCGCTGGAATAAATCCGCCCATCGGTAGCAGGAATTGTTTCGGATATGATTGTTGTTGGGTGTGCATTGGCAAGAAAATCTTCAGCGTGATTCGCTTTGAGATCGTACAGCCGCAGTCCACTAATCGATAACAGTAAAAAAGTCCCCAGCCACAAAAACGCGGTGCGCAATCCGGTCCTGCGATCCAGATCCCAAGCCTCATCCCGCTGGCTCGCAGCCGAATCGATTACCTGCCATTGAGAATGCGGCTGGTTTTGCAATTGAACTTCCCTGTTAAACCGTTAAAAACAACATTCGCCCAGCACGGCTGGTCTGTTCTGATCGCTGTAACCATAAACTATTTTTCTGAAATTCGCGAACCGTTCGTATACTTTTACCGTTAGTAATACGAATGCCAACGTGACGGGCTATTTGGCCCGCTGTGAATTCTATCACGAAAACAAGGACAAAGCCAATAGCCCCTGACGAACGGTTTCCCACGCAATCGTTTAACGGCAAGCCGAAGGCGACTGCGTAGGTAAGCTGGACAGTGAAGGCCTGCTGTTCAACGAAACAATATCAATCGTCTCCGGTGTCATGCCGAGTGATGTCAGCTTCGATTCTTCCCCGCGACACCATACATGGACAATCGTGGCACACTTGATGTTTAATGTCAGGTAGACAGTAATTTTGAATCTATTGAGTAATAGCAGACCTGTTTACGCAGTCGCCTTCGGCTTGCCGTTAAACGAATTTTCTCTTCTTTCGTGGTTCAAATCTTTGTTTGGTTACGGCAATGCCGCGCTGGGCAAATCCGCGACTTCCTGAATTGAAAGAGCCGGCTTGGCAGGTTTGAGTTGAAGGTTGAGAGAAGTCAGCTCTTTTATTCTGGCGGAGTCGTAGTTCTTTTGTACTGAAGACTGGAGGCGTCATTGCTTTCTAACTTGCGAAAAAGAATAGTGATCGGAACCTTCGAACCATCTTTCAGAATGATATCCGCAAAATGAATCGAATTCTCATTCAGTAATTTTCCTGATGTGGTGCTACCGGTTGGGTTAATCGACTTGAATAGAATGGGGCCGTAGGGAATGGCACCTTTTTCGGTCATGGCGATATTGGTCCGGTCCCTTATTCCATTCACTTCGGTGGCAAAAACCAACCCTTGCCCCGTTTTGTTATCACCAAGTTTAATTTTATCTGAACGAGTAACGGAAACAGTGACTGAACCACCTGCTTTGAGCCTACTTGTCCATTCCATTTTCTTTGAATGAGCTGATTTTGCTATTTGAAGCACAACTTCAGTGCCGGGCTCAAGCTTCCCTTCAAGTACAATTCCATTCTTGCTGAGAGTCACTTGTGCAAGTTTAATTGGTGTTAACTTTTTAGAGGAGTCATCAGTTACTGGCGACTTTTTTTGGTGCTGGATACTTTCGTCTTTCGAGGCAGGATCATTCTGTGTTTTCGTGACACGAACAAAGCGGAAGTAGGCAACATTATCTTCAGGTTTATCTGGCATCATCGCACTGAGAGGTGGCTTGATGTCGCTACGGTGTGAAGGCGAAGTTAGCCCCAGCCACAGGATGTTGCGGTCAATCAGTTTATATCGCCCAGCCAATTCAACTTTTTCAATGGGAGCAACACCCCTGTATTGCAGGCGGATGGTATGATCTGGGTACAATATGTAAGAATAGAATCCCTGAGTGGCGTCTGCGGTTGGCTTATCTTTCCATGTCATCATCTTCCCATTAAAAGTGATGGTAGTGTTATTTTTTAGAATTGGCTTGAGCGGATCTGTCAACATCACTTCTTTCATTTGCCATTCACCAATCAATGGGTCCACAATTGCCAATTCCATTCCACAGATAGCGCAACGGCCCGTTTTTTTCTGGTGTATCTGCGGGTGCATCGGGCATCTGTATTCCCGTTTGTTGCGAAGTGAGGTCTTGGCGGTTTTTGCACGCAACTCGTTGCACACAGTAATAATTTTTTCAACTGGAATAACATACGATTTTTTCACCTTAGCTCCGAGAAATCGAGTTCCCAGCAAAGTTAACCCGGCTAGTTTTCCATTCTTGAATAACGGCGTCCCTTCGGGAAGCGAGGAGTTAATTTCCATTAGTTTTTCAAACTGATGTGTAATATTTCGCTCCGGAAGATTCAATGTCGCGGTTTTGTTAAACGCAACAATTTGTGCTGCGCGGGGTTTTACGAGCAGGTTGACCGAACTTCCCGGAAGAATCGCAGAGAGGTAATCACCAGCTTTCAATTTTACGGGATTCTTGGGGTAGTAATTTGTGAGTTTCTTTTCAGTGCGATAAATGCGAAAAACAGAGAATTCTCTCATACTTGACGAATGAGGTACTACTTTCACAGATGGTTGACTTGAGATTTCAAGAAAAAAGCGATCAACCGCAGGCGAAGTACCATCAGGAACGAGCCCTGCCGGAGAAGCCGCTACGACCAAAGAATGAGAACCTGCATCAACCAATACAGCAGGAATTGCTCGCCGTGATAGATCCTCAGAGAATACCAGCACTAACCGGGTAATCGCTTTTTCATCTTCTGTAACAGGTAGCGTTTTGTCGCTCTTAACGGCTATTACCGTATGAGTGACGCCATTGGAAGCAAGGGGTTCCAATGGCTTAGCAGTTGATTTATTTGATCGCACCCATAACAAATCTGCAAGTTTGGGTGTTGCAGGATTGATGCTGGATTTCTTGCTTGTTGTCCAGGCTCCGCGAATTTTGTCGTCCACCAGACGCAAAGAAATCTTGCCGAAACGAAGGTCGCCTTCCCGCCATGTGCCGTTGAAACGGCGTTCAATTCGGGACCATTTTATTTGAATGGTCCCCGGTTTATCTGTGCTGGTTTTTGAGTAAGTTCCTTCGTACCTGCCGGAGTGTTTTTGTTCAAGTACAACTTCGCCTCGTTCTTCTGCGATCCATTTTCCTGCAATGTCAGGGGGGGCGGTTGCTTGCCAAAGAATCATTCCAAGTAAACTGAAACCGAACAGTGCAATTGTCGTGACAATTCCTGACCGGCGGTTTAAGCTTGAAAAGAAACGATCGCTTTTCGCTTGAGGTACGAGAGAAGTTGGCAACGGCACGACGGTTGGTTGTTGCACATGGGCGAGGCATTCTTCGAGCAGTTCGGCGACTTTCGATGCCGATTCGAAACGGTCGCCCGGTTGTTTTGACATTAATTTTTTGATGATGTCGCAAAGCCATTCGGGGATATCCGGGTTGATTTCGCGGATCGGTTTTGGTTCCTGGTCGGTGATGCGTCGTAAAACTCCGTAGCTGGTTTCTGCACGGAAGGGCATGCGACCGGTTGCCATGGCGTACAGGACGCTGCCGAGGCTGAATAAGTCGCTCCGTTGATCAACCGAATCGCCGCGTGCTTGTTCGGGTGACATATACTGCGGCGTGCCGGCGATGATGCCGGTCATCGTTAAACTGGCATCGTCTGCGGCGCGGGCGAGTCCGAAATCGGCCAGCTTGACACGTTCAACACCATCGGCAAGCAGAATGTTGGCTGGCTTGACATCACGATGAACCAGCCCTTGTGAATGAGCCGCAGCCAGGCCGGCTGCGGTTTGCATTCCAACGCGTAAAATTTCGACAATCGCGAGTGGCCCATCTTTATCGAGCCGGCGTTGTAAAGAAGGATCTCGCACATAAGGCATAACAAGATAAGGCAGGCCATTCACATCGGAAACGCCGTAAATTTCAATGACATTATCATGAACCACCGCAGCGGCTGCCTGGGCTTCACGCGAAAAACGTTTCCGCGCGGCTCCGCTACTTCCCAAGTGAGGTGAGAGAATTTTGATCGCCACATACCGATTCAGTGCCGCATCAAATGCTTTGAGCACAACCCCCATTCCACCCGAACCAATCACCCCAAGAACTTCATACGATCCCAAACGTCCGATCATACGGTCATCATCGGTGGGCGATAATAAATTGATTACCGCATCAAGATTGAAAGAGACATCGCCATCAGTGGTTGAATCAATCGCAGGATCTTCCGAATGCAAATAATCCGTGGGCAGTTTCTGATTTTGTAATGAATTCCGCACCCCGGACCAGATTTCCTCACTCGCTGCAGCTTTTTCCAATCGCTGGCGGCAATCGCGGCAATCATCCAGATGCAATTCAAATGCAGCCTGCTCTAAATCATCCAACTGTTGCGAAAGAAACAGTTCGATTCGCGATGGATCGCATGTGATTTGTTTATTGTTCATGAATCTTTATTCTCTTCCCAGGGAATCGCAAGTTTCCATGTAGGGTCCGCTATTGCGGACCACGCCGTATCTTCGGTATCTCCATTTAATGCGATGGTCCGCAATAGCGGACCCTACGGTCATAAGTCTAATATCTTATACACACCGGCTCGCAATACCTGACACGCAATCACTTACGATTCCAGCTCGTACTTGCTCACCTCTTCTTGAATTCGCCTGATAATTCGGCTTCGGGCGGCGTAAATGGCTCCGCGGTTTTTTTCGAGCATTTTCGCAACGATTTCGATATTTCGTCCCTCGACTGCGGTAAGCCAAAACGCATCCCATGTTGTTTGATGAAATTCTTTGCGAACTCGATTAGTCGCCCAGCGAAATATCTCGCGGCGATATTCGATTCGCAGTAAATCGGAATCGGGACCGTTTGGTGATTCCTGTTCATTCAGCATCGCCTGCATTTGTGAACCACCGGTTCCGCGATCCGGCTTTCCGCGCGTTAGCTCATTGAGAATCGCGTTGTGAGCCACGCGGTTCAACCAAGTCCGAAACTTTGCACGCTTCGGATCATGCTCCCGCTGTTCAACTGCTTTGGCGATAGATACCAGCACCTGTTGAGCCACATCTTCCGCATCCGCTTGCTGCATCCCTTTATGTCGGGCCAGTCGCAGGATTACCGGGCGATATATTTCGACGAACTCGTACCATGCCGCCTGATCGGTAGGATCGCGGACACGGATCAGCAAACTGGCTCGTGTTTCCGGGGTTAAATTCATCAATCTGCTCCTGGCCTCGTACTATATACTCATTTATACACAGTCGCGACCAGAATCTGACAGCAGCAACACCGCTGGATGCCAATTAATGGATTGTTTCTTTTCTACCCCTTTTTCTTGCGGAGCGATCGTTGGTCAGATTCAGAATGATAGCAAACGCGATCAACACCGTCAGCAGATTACTGCCGCCGTAACTTAACAACGGGTGCGAAATCCCTTTAGGGGGCAGCAGCGATGTAACGACCATTGTGTTCACAATCGCCTGGAAAATAATCCCGATCAACAGCGTTCCCGCCAACGCAAAGCATTCTCGATCATGTTGAATTCGCAGCACCAATCGCATACCACAGAATAACACGATGCCCCATAAGACAATCACGCTTAGCATACCGACCAGTCCCATTTCTTCGCCGATGACTGCAAAAACAAAATCGGTGTGCGATTCAGGCAGGAAGCTCATCTTCTGTAAACCACGTCCCGGTCCGGTCCCCCACAATCCGCCCGAACTCATTGTCAGCAGCGATTGTTTTATCTGATACTGCGCGTTCTCCCAGCTTCCTAATGAATCGATATAATTTTGGATGCGTGTCATTTGATACGGTCGATAAATCATCAACATTCCCAATGCAGGCAGGACAGATACCCCGCCCAGCAAAAACATTCGCACGGGCCACCCAGCTAGAAACAGAAAGCAGGCGCCTGTTCCGAAGACGAGTAACGCCGTCCCTAAATCGGGTTGTATTGCAATCAATAACGGAGTCAATATTAACGCGAACATTCCCAGGAATTGAGAGGTGTAAGTTTTTTGAGTCACCTGCCTGCGTGACCACCAGGCAAGAAACAACGGCAATATCACCTTCATGAATTCCGAAGGTTGTAGCGAAAACGGTCCGATGCGCAACCAGCGTCTGGCCCCATTAATTTTGCTGCCAACTCCCGGAATTAAGACCAGGCAGAGTAAAAGAACTAACCCCGCAAACAACCAGGGGGCCGCCCGAAGAAGCCGCGTGCGTGGGAAGTGAAGCAGCGTGCAGAAAACAAGCGTTGCACAGACCAGAAAAAGCAGATGCCGAAACAAAAAGCCAGTTTGCAGTTGCATCGAGCGGGAAGAACCGGTCGCAGAAAAGACCATGATCAATCCCAACCCAAGTAGCGTTATGATCGCCAACAGCAACCCGTCACGACTGGAAGATGTTTCAAATTGTTTGCGTCCCACAGACATCGGCTCGACCTGATTTTTGGGAAAGAATGAAATAGCGTCCGTTTATTTCGCTTCCTTTTCCATCGACCATTTTTCAGCCTTGCCACATAGAAGAACATTCAAACGGATCAACCTGCTGGGAATCCAAAATTAAACAATGTGATTCTCTCAACGTAAGCCCCGCGCAAACGATACAACAGTTACAATCCGATTTCAGGCGAGCCGGGGGGGGGGGTGGACTGGTAAATAACCCGGAAGATGGGAGAGATGAGGGGGGTTTGTATTGAGCAACTGTTGCGCGAAATAACGGTTTCGTGTGCCACGGCTC